>JBEITS010000064.1:0-6164 GCA_040374805.1 Campylobacterota bacterium
CATTCAACTTCTGCAAAGAATGATGCAACCACCACCTGCTCGCTTTACCCATGTGAGGGTCTTTAACCGATCCATCAACGATATAAACAGGAATAACATCTCCCGCAAGAGCCGCCGCATGAAGCGATGGATTATCACTCAAACGTAAATCGTTTCTAAACCAAACAATAGTTTTTTTGTTCACAAATTCACCTCAAAAAATCGTATTACCTTGATGCACAAGGTAGAGGCTGACACAAAAATATGCAAAGTTGTCGCTCTCATACATTCGGCAACAAATTCATAAATAATAACCCATCATCATAAAGGCTCAAGGTATGCATCTTCTGTGAGTTTTGTTGGCTCTTCTAAGATCTTAAGAATTTGCGTTGCGCAATACACGCGATCTCGCTTAGCCTCTGAAACTTGCGACACAATTCCAAGCGCTTCAAGTTTTGCTATTGCACGCTGCGCTGTTGTAAACGCAATATCCATATCCACAGCAATCTTTTTTGCCGTAATATATGGGTTAACAGCCAAATGTTTCACAACATTTCTCGCTATTTCCTGCGCAGGTCCTGCAACTTGGATTTGCCATGCAACCAGAAGATCATTAATACGCTCCGCCCGGGACAATACATCGCTTGATTGAACAGCAACCCCATCAAGAAAATAGAGCAACCAATCCTCCCATGCTCCCTTACTGCTCAAGTTAAAAAGTTGCTCGTAATAGTCACTGCGCGTTGCTTCAAAAAATGCGCTCAAATACAAAAGGGGACCCGGTAAAACGCCACGCTTCACCAGCAAGAGGCTTATGAGGAGTCGCCCAATCCTCCCGTTACCATCTAAAAAGGGGTGAATTGCCTCAAATTGATAATGACACATTGCGGCGTGCACAAGCGGAGGCAGCGTTGTGTCATGCAAAAACTTCTCAAATGACCCCAGACAATCCATAAGTTCATCAGGCGTTGGAGGAACGTATTTTGCAGTATTCAGCGTAGAGCCAGGAAATCCAATCCAATTCTGCGTACGCCTAAACTCGCCAGGCGTTGCATGCGAGCCGCGCACCCCCTGCATTAATCGTTCATGCATTTCACAAATAAGCCTTAAAGAGAGCGGAAAATCTTTGAGGCGCGCAAGCCCATAATCAAGCGCTACAATATAATTGGCAACTTCCTGCACATCATGCGGATGAGAACTCGCCAAAACCCCAACATCATGCGCAAGAATCTCTCCAAGCGTTGTTTGAGTGCCTTCTATTTTTGACGAAAGAACGGCTTCTCGCGCAATTAAAGGCCGCATGAGCAAGTGAGGGTTCGGAAGTTTAGAACCCTCTCGCGATAATTTACCCAAAAGATGATCTGCTCGAGATAAGGCGTTTATTAACGCATTATTCCAGGCAATGACGGGAGGAAGGGGGTTAGGAATAAAGCTTTCA
Source organism: Campylobacterota bacterium (assembly GCA_040374805.1). Taxonomy (GTDB): domain Bacteria; phylum Babelota; class Babeliae; order Babelales; genus VHBT01. The sequence goes on from JBEITS010000064.1 coordinate 1,418, forward strand.
TACCCCGTAAGGGTTTTTATAACTTTTCCCGTTGGAGAATTTTTGATGTCCATATTTTCACTTAAATATTTTCGAAAAGAGCAAAATCCGATAACAATGGGACGTTCTTATTTTCGACCGCCCTATTTCCAGGCAAGCTTATTATCCAAAATACCACTATTCGATAACAAGCTTGCCGCGTTATTTTCGAAAAATCAATAAATCAATAATAGAGCCTTGTTTTTATTTTCACAGCAACCCAAGTTCAAACAATCTAATTTCGGAAGAAACAAATATCGATAATAATGAGCGACGCTAAGAAGATTTAGTGAACAGAGGGGCCAGCTGGACCATAAACCACTATTAATTGGCAGTTTTCTTCCTCTGATTACTCAGAGGTTGTTTTATTTAGACAAAAACGCAATAAATTTTTCTAGAGAGTTGATTTTAAACGACTAAAACCCCTCAATAATTTTAGTAAAAACTGAAGAAACCTTGAGTCTTCCAATGTAGACTTTATTGATTTTTTATTTTTTTATCGTAGGCTACAAAGAGTGACCGTTCACCCAGCCGTAGCTCTTTGAGCGACGGCGAGCACGTACTTTGTTCAACAAAAAGGAATCAGTTTATGTCCACCATCAAACCTATGTTCGACCGAGTTCTTGTTAAACGCGTTGAAACCGTTACAACCTCTCCGGGCGGCATCATCATCCCGGAAACAGCTCAAGACAAAACTCAATCTGGTCACGTTGTTGCAGTTGGATCTGGCAAAGTTCTTGCCGACGGCCAAATTCGCCCTCTCTCTGTACAGCCAGGCAGCAAAGTTCTCTTTGGTAAATACTCCGGAACCGAAATCAACGTAAACGGTGAAGATCTTGTGATTTTACGCGAAGACGAATTGCTCGGTGAGTTTTGCGATACACAATCCCAGGCAACCTGCACCAAACAACAAGTCTGCTGCTAGCCCGCCAACGCTCTTAAAGAGCTAACGCGTGATTGTAATCATTAATTTTTTGAATCTCTAAGGAGCCACAATGGCTAAACAAATTTTATTCAACGATAAAGCGCGTGCAAAACTACTCGCCGGCGTTAACACTCTTGCCGACGCAGTTAAAATTACCCTTGGACCCAAAGGTCGCTTTGTTGCGCTTGAGCGATCATTCGGTTCACCAATTGTCACCAAAGACGGTGTAAGTGTTGCTAAAGAAATTGAACTCAAAGACAAGTTTGAAAACATGGGCGCACAAATGGTGCGCGAAGTGGCTTCAAAAACTGCCGACATTGCAGGTGACGGAACAACAACAGCAACAATCTTAGCTCAATCTATTTTTCGCGAAGGCCTTAAAAACACCACAGCGGGCGCTAACCCTATGGATTTACGCAGAGGGATTGATGCTGCAGTAGAACTTGTTGTTGCTGAAATCAAAAAAGCTGCTCGCCCTGTTTCTAAGAAAGAAGAAATTGCTCAAGTTGCTATCATCTCTGCAAACTCCGACACCTCAATTGGCAATCTTATCGCTGAAGCTATGGAGCGCGTTGGCCGCCATGGAGTAATCACTGTTGAAGAAGCCAAAGGCATCGAGAGCGAACTTGAAGTTGTAGAGGGCATGCAGTTTGACCGCGGCTACCTTTCTCCATACTTCATCACCAACTCAGAAAAGATGACCGCTCAACTTGATAACGCATCAATTTTGTTGTGCGATAAAAAAATCAACTCCATGAAAGATCTGCTTCCAGTTCTTGAGCAAATCTCAAAACAAGGTCGTCCTCTTTTCATCATCGCTGAAGACATCGAAGGCGAAGCTCTTGCAACGCTTGTTGTTAACAAGATGCGTGGAATTCTCCAAGTCTGTGCAGTTAAAGCGCCCGCATTTGGCGACCGCAGAAAAGCAATGTTACAAGACATCGCAACGCTCACAGGCGCTACGGTTGTTTCTGACGAACTGGGCATCAAGCTTGAAAACATGAAACTTGCCGATCTTGGCTTTGCAAAAAAAATCACTGCAACCAAGGACACAACAATCATCGTTGATGGCGCAGGCTCAAAAGAAGCAATCGAAGCTCGCGTTGCTCAGATCAAAACCGAAGTTGAACTTTCAACATCCGATTACGACAAAGAAAAACTTCAAGAACGCCTTGCAAAACTTTCTGACGGTGTTGCTGTTATCAAAGTTGGTGCTGCAACCGAAACCGAAATGAAAGAAAAGAAGGACCGCGTTGATGATGCACTCCACGCAACACGCGCCGCGGTTGAAGAAGGCACAGTTGCGGGCGGTGGCGTAATGCTTATCCGAGCACAAGCCATTCTTGACACCCTCAAACTCACAGGCGATCAACACCTTGGCGTGCAAATCGTCAGACGTGCGCTTGAAGAACCCGCACGCGTAATTGCATCAAACGCAGGTTTTGATGCTGCAGTGATTGTAGATAAAATCCGCAACTCAACAGGTGACACGGGTTTTGATGCTAAAAACGAAATCTTTACCGATCTTGTTAAAGCCGGAATTGTAGACCCTGCCAAAGTAACACGGTCTGCATTGCAAAATGCAGCATCGATTGCAGGCTTACTTCTAACAACAGAAGCTATGGTTTCTGAAATTCCAGAAGATAAACCAGCAGCAGGCATGGATAAAATGCCCGGTGGCATGCAGGGAATGTACTAATTCCTAGAATTACTCACACGTAATATAAAAAGGCTCCTGTTAAAAGGAGCCTTTTTATATTACGCAAACTTGCTATGAGCAGATTATAACATTAAGAGGCAACACCTAATGCCGCCAAGCACACTGCATCCTTAAACGCCTTCCAATATGTACGCATAATTACACATCGCTCACTAACAGAAGACGCTGATGCCCCAGCCCTAGAAATAATAGACTCGTAATGATTCAGCGCATTTCGAACATATTTCAACAACTCGTCATACAACTCAGGATTGTACATGTCTGCACCATCTTTATGTCCAAGAGCCACCCATTCAGCAGCATCAACTTTAGTCTTAGGCCCAAACTCATACAAGCGAGCCATAAGCATGATCTGAAAACCCGTCCAATACGCTAAATGTTTTTTGCTAGATTCCAAATCAACATGCTCACCAGCCAAATATTCATCACTGTTTTTTATCTTACGCAATGTCTCAGACCATGCCGCCCGCTGTGCCATACATTCGTCTATAAATCGACGCAAAAAAGGAAGCCTTTCTTTAAACAACGGCTTGCTAAGCTCAAGCTTCTTAAATGCTCTCACGCCAAAGAAGCCTCCCGCCGCAATCGAATCTTCACCAAGCTCTTCTTCTTTTGGAATATGGGGCTCTATTGATTCAGCATCACCCACGGCAAGGCGGCGAGTCAGCTCTACAGGAGAACGCAAGCCCTCACCCCAACCTTCACCCACACAACTCGCAGCAGTTCCAACACTAGATGCATCATCAACGGAATATCTGCGCACTTCAGGCACACCTTTTGCTGCGGGCAGCTCAAACGAAGGCATATCACCCGCACAACATGAAGCCTCCGCAAAACCCGTTAATGGCGAAAAAGGGGCCTTAGGCAAAGATAATGCAATAGCTCTCCGTGGCATTCTTTGTGAAAGGCGTAAAAGACTGTCCGCACCAGCACGCCGCACATCGCAAAGAGAAGTCGATGGATCAGCTACTTCATTCGTAGAGAGCATCCCCCTCAATGAAGTCTGAAAACACACAAAAAACAAAGGGAAATATACGGCAAAAATTTTTATAGAAAAATTTATTGAAACGATGCGCATCAACAAAACCACATGAAGAAATATACAAGCGTCGAAATACGATCTTAATGAAGGTTCTGTATTCCCACAACAACATCTACAAAAGAAAAAACCACAGGTCGCAAGAAATAATCTTGCGACCTGTGGTTACATAGTTAAAGAACCAAGAAACGAGATAATTATCCCAGCATATCGCCCGAAACTACAACCTCGTCACCCGCAGATTTAAATGAATAACCACTATAAGAATTCTTGAGCCATGCTTTTTGCATAGAAAGAACTGTCGTTTTTTCATTAGTTTTCGTTGTAGCAGAAACAGTTAATGTTCCATCTGGTGTAACTGCAACGTTGTACGAAACAGCATCTACCGTATCAGGAATTTTATTTGTTCCTGTTGTTCCAGAAATTGAATTTCCAGGCTTTGGATTAGATGCAGAACACACCATAACATGAGACGTTGTATTTCCTGACGCCCCAAGATTTACTTCAATCCATGAAAGCTCACCCGATGTTGAATCGATATATTGCAACGCAAAAATGAGATTCTGTTTTGCTTTAGCAGAAAACGAAAGATTTATGGTTGATGAACGTGGATTAATTTTCTTCCAACCAAAAGCCGTTCGCGCCACATCAGGCGTCTTACCATCCTGCCCCATGCCCGAAGCATAATCAAAAGAAGTAACAGCAACAGAGGTAATATCAGCAGAAAGTCTTGAAGCATGCGAAACACTTGCTAAGGCTGCGATTACTACATATAAAAAATTTTTTTTCATAATTTCTTCTCACTCAAAAATTGCACTACGTTATTTTGCATCATCTACGCGTTGTTCTGCTTCATCCACTGCTGCCTTAAGCTGCTCAAGCTTTTCCTTTGGAGTCTCAGCATTAGTTTGCGCAATATCATACGCCTGCTTTGCTGCATTTAATTTTGCACGCGCATCAGCAAGACGAGCTTCTTGATCTGCAAGAGAGTTTTTTTGCTCAGCAGCCTGTCCATTGGCAACCACAGCACCGCAACTCAACAGTA
>JBEITS010000052.1:0-6874 GCA_040374805.1 Campylobacterota bacterium
CGTGAGGGAAAGGTGAAAAGAACCCCGGGAGGGGAGTGAAATAGACCCTGAAACTATACGTCTACAATCGGTGGAAGTGCAGTATACGTACGCACGACCATGTACCTTTTGCATAATGAGCCAACGAGTTACTTCTACGTTGCGAGGTTAAGTTTTGAAAGAACGGAGCCGGAGCGAAAGCGAGTCTGAATAGGGCGTTAGTAGCGTGGAGTAGACCCGAAACCTAGCGAGCTAGCCATGAGCAGGATGAAGTTGTTGTAATGAGCAATGGAGGTCCGAACCGGTGAGTGTTGAAAAATTCTCGGATGACTTGTGGTTAGGAGTGAAAGGCTAATCAAGCTGGGAGATAGCTGGTTCTCTTCGAAATATATTTAAGTATAGGCTCGTCTGCTGACCCATGGGGGTAAAGCACAGTTTAGGCTAGGGGGCGAAAGTCTACCAACCCTTTACTAACTCTGAATACCATGGGGCGTAGGACGGGACTCGGACTGTGTGGGATAAGCCTCATAGTCGAGAGGGAAACAGCCCAGATCGCCGGCTAAGGTCCTTAAGTGCATGCTTAGTGGGAAAAGAGGTGGAGATACTTAGACAGCCAGGAGGTTGGCTTAGAAGCAGCCATCCTTTAAAGAAAGCGTAATAGCTCACTGGTCAAGTGTCTCTGCGCTGAAGCATAAACGGGGCTCAAGCATGCCACCGAAGCCGCGGGTTTTATACGAAAGTATAGAGCGGTAGAAGAGCGTTCTTAGGGAGATACAAGTTTGACCGTAAGGACAGATGTGGCCCTAAGAAGTGAGAATGTTGGTATAAGTAACGAAAAAACGGGTGAAATTCCTGTTCGCCGTAAGCTCAAGGTTTCCATGGGAAAGGTTCATCCGCCCAGGGTTAGTCGATACCTAAGCTGAGGCCGCGAGGCGTAAGTGATGGAAAACAGGTTAAATATTCCTGTACCACTGGACTGCGTTTGAGTGATGGGGTGACGCAGAAGGCAGAGTTCACGAAGATATTGGATTGCTTCGCGAAGTGTTCGAGGGAGAACGTGTAGGTAAATCCGCCGTTTATAGATCCTAAGACATGATAGGCGTACCAATTATTTATAAAAGGTACGTTGAGCTCGAGTCACGCTGACTAGAAAAACCTCTAGCGAGTAGAAGAGTGATCGTACCGTAATCCGACACAGGTGAGCGAGCTGAGTATGCTCAGGCGTTGAGATAACTCTCTCTAAGGAACTCGGCAAATTGACCTCGTAACTTCGGGAGAAGAGGTGCCAGGTTTGTTAGGTGCGACAGCATCGAAGCGAATTCTGGTCGCAGATAAGAGTCCCAATCGACTGTTTAACAAAAACACAGGGCCATGCAAAATCGTAAGATGAAGTATATGGTCTGACGCCTGCCCAGTGCTGGAAGGTTAACAGGAGATGTCAGGGCGAAAGCTCGAAGCATTGAATCGAAGCCCCAGTAAACGGCGGCCGTAACTATAACGGTCCTAAGGTAGCGAAATCCCTTGTCAGGTAAGTTCTGACCCGCATGAATGGCGTAACGAGTTGGGAGCTGTCTTGGAGAGAGACTCAGTGAATTTGTAGTAACAGTGAAAATGCTGTTTACCCGCAGAAGGACGGAAAGACCCTGTGCACCTTTACTATATGTTGACATTGATGTTTGGGTTTATTTGTGTAGGATAGGCGGGAGACGTTGATATCTGGGCGCTAGCTCAGGTGGAGTCGTTGGTGAAATACCGCCCAGATACACTTGAACATCTAACCCTTCTCCGTGAATCCGGAGGGGAGACAATGTCTGCTCGGTAGTTTGACTGGGGTGGTCGCCTCCTAAAATGTAACGGAGGCGTTCAAAGATTGTCTCATGGCGAATAGAAATCGCCAGTTCGAGCGCAAAAGTAGAAGACAATTTGACTGCAAGACAAACAAGTCGAGCAGGTGCGAAAGCAGGATTTAGTGATCCAGTGGTTTCGAATGGAAGAGCCATTGCTAAACGGATAAAAGGTACGCCGGGGATAACAGGCTTATCTCCTCTGAGAGTCCATATCGACGAGGAGGTTTGGCACCTCGATGTCGGTTCATCACATCCTGGGGCTGGAGAAGGTCCCAAGGGTCTGGCTGTTCGCCAGTTAAAGTGGTACGCGAACTGGGTTCAGAACGTCGTAAGACAGTTCGGTCCTTATCCTCTGTGGGCGCAGGGTATTTGAGAGGAGTTGTTCCTAGTACGAGAGGACCGGACTGAACAAACCTCTAGTGTTCCGGTTGTTTTTCCAAAAGCAACGCCGGGTAGCTAGGTTTGGAGCGGATAACCGCTGAAAGCATCTAAGTGGGAAGCCGACCTCAAGATAAAATACCCCTCTGACTTAGGTCAGGTAAGATCCCTGGAAGACTACCAGGTTGATAGGCTGGACGTGTACGTGATGTAAGTCATTCAGCGTACCAGTACTAATAGATCGAGCGTTTTATCCATTAATAATATTAACGCACTCTTTTCTCAAGCATTTCAAAGATAACAAAAATTTGATAGATTTGTTGGTGGCTATAGTATTGTGGAAACACCTGTTCCCATTCCGAATACAGAAGTGAAATACAATACGCTGAAAATACTTGGTGGGAGACTGCCCGGGAAGATAAGTACTGCCAACATTTAATTAAAGCCTCAAGCTGTAAAAAGTTTGAGGCTTTTTTTGTGTTATACTATAAAAGTTAATTCGGCTGTTTGCTGTAGGGGTTATTTTTGAGATTGAAATGTCGAACGAAGTAAATTTGCGCGAATGTCCCGGATGCTCTGCGATGTTTCAAAAACGAGATGGTTTTTGTGATAAGTATGGCGTGATGTCGCAAGAATGCTATCGTGCATTTCTCGCTGTAGTTTCGTATGAGCAAAAGCGTTATGGCACTACGCATGTTCATAGACTTTTAGTTGATGCCTGTTTTGTGCAGCATCCGCCACATTTGGATGTTCAAATTATCTTAGGCCTAGAGAATAAATTAATTTTTGAATCTGTGCAGGCGATTACAATTCACTTGGTTGCCTTGCATCTTGCGTTTGAGCGTAGGGTTGATTTTGCGCGTGTTTCCAAGGAAATGGACAATTTTTTGATAAATGTTCAGCGTCAGAAGGTCGAGTTTTTAGAGCTTCAGCCGCCGCGTAGCGTTGGTACTGTGCGTGTTGTTGATTTATTTCAGGCGGTTACAGAACAGCAATTAACGCTTGATGAGTATGTTGGTCTTATTGAGAAATATGCAGATCAAGCGTGGGATGCATGGTCGGCGCATCACGTTCTTATTCGTAAGGTTTACGATAAATATAAATAGTTTTTAAGAAGCTGATTTCTTCTTACAGTTTTTTGTTCACGGTCGTTCTGATCGATGACAACCTTCCTTTTTTTATAAATTTTGTTGTGCAGATTCTTGGTCAGCTGCTTTTTAAAGGGCCTTGCACGAAGTGATGCTCATACTCTTGTCTTTTAAAGCGCCATTTGTGGACTCTGAAGATAGGGGAATTGGAGGAGGGGACGGTATGTGGTTGTTACTGAGACTCATGTTGTGTTTGCTGGTTGCGGATAATGTTTCGGCAATGACGTCGATAGCCAATGCGGCCGTCCGGACTGTTGCGCGACGCGTTCCTACGATGGGCGTACTTGGAGCTTGGACACTGCGGCTTCGAGCAGATGTGGTAATTGCGACTGAAGAAGCTTTTGGGCCGCGAGACCATTTTGTGGCGCCCAGGGTTTTAACGCCCGAAGAAGAAGCACTCGAAGAAGCGTTGAGGCGCAGGCGTCTTGAATTAGGGCTTTCTTCATCGCCGGCGAAGCGCTAATGGGGTGTTTTTTTGCTCTTTAGCAGGTAGTTTTCAAGGTTTAATTCGTATGTGCTGCTTTGCAGGGCTAGTGCTTCGTGGGGTGTGATTTTGGCATTTATTATTGCTTTGGGTTGGTTTTTTGCCTGCTTTACCTAAAGGCCCTTTTTATAAACTCAAATTTTTATAGTTTCTGTGATAGCTTGAAGGCCTGAAGTTGTGTGGTTCTGTGAGATTCCTCGATGTCTCCAAGAAAAGTTTTATTAACGATCATCTTGTTTTGTTCAATAGCTTTAGAGCGTATCGATTCTGATGGGTCCCGTTTGGTGGACAATCTTTCTACAAATGATCTTTTAGTTTTTTGTTGTCCAATTGAGCAACGTCAATACCATTGCATGAAGGCTTGGGCTTCATCAGCTCAGGCCCTTGCATTGCGAAAGGATCGAGCGCTTGAGCGGCACAATTCCGGTTTTAATAGTTTTCTCAATACCTTCGTGGAAGATTCTCGTGTAAGAAATCTTCTTGATAAACGTATTCACATAAACTTTAACGGGCGCACGGCCGCGGATCTCAAAGAATATAAAGAACTTGCAGATTTAATGATCACCGCTGAAGAGCGTGTAGCGATTAGAACTTGGTTTCAGGAATTCAGCCAGTTGTTGGGGGCTTTTGGTGGAGTTATTCATCGCAATGCAGCTCATGAAGAGCCGGGGACGGTGGCGTTTAGTTTTGATAAATATCCGGACTATGTTGTTAAGTGTCTTGCGTGGAATTATTATCCGCTGGGATGTTATGATCCATCGGGGCGCTACTCGTGCTTAGTTCCTGGCTGTAGGATTAGCGGATATTCTTTCTCTCTGCAACTTGTGAGCCGTGTTTTATATGCGCAAGAAATTAATAAATTCGTGACGGAGCATCATATTGACGATGTTGCAGCTCCAGAAAAGTGGCTTTACATTTTTCCGTGGGCCTCTCGCGAGCCACTGAGTGACGCCAATTTGTTTGTAGTGGCAGAACGTGTTGAATTTAAGCAAGGCGAGCAAAAACAACTTTTACATATCCTAAAAAAAGAGCTTGGTTCCGTTGTTGCTACACGTGAGCTGCTTGTGCAAAAGGCTTCGGATTTGGAAAATCATTCTCTTCTTGCCCATATGGTGCGTGTTATTCTTGCTGTGGGCTTGTATGATTTTTTCCCAAAAACACAAAATTTTGTTATGTGCAGGTCGGCCGATCCTGCGCGTGGCGTGCGGGTCGTTTTTACGGATACCGAACGCCCTCCTTTTGGCGGGAGCGATCCTTTGAATTTTTTTCATCTACCGTTGGCTGATGGGGGGATTTCGCAAGAAGTTGTCTCTAACGGGCGTGTGGGTTTAGATACCCTGACTTCTTTTTTGAATGAATTGAATTCTGACGATTGTGCGTCAAGATCTGGAGATGGAAAGGAGTCTTGAGGCCTGTTTTTGCAGGGAATACAACAAAATTTGTGGATTTTGGCGGGCTGCGGATAAAAACAGGTGAATTTGGTAGGGTAAAATGTAGGGTAGTGGTCACCTCGCGTGGTGACATTTAGAATTTTAAGGAATTAACGATGTTTAAAAAACTTTCCTTGTTCGTGGCTGTCTGCGCCGTAGGAACGCAGACTGTTAGTGCTATGTTCCCCTCTCGCCGACGGGGTGGCGATGGTGTAGCTGGTCATGCGCGCGTGTGGCGTGGAGCCTTGAGCCCTGACGATCGCGGGGTTGAGGTGACCGAAGAAGAAGATTATGTAGGAATGTCTGAATTTGTGGACGGCGTTGGTGTTGAATTGGCGGCAAGATACTCACTTGGAGCTGCGGACCTTGACCCAGAACTTAAGGGACAGCTGACTTCTTTTTTAGAGATGTTTTTTAACCAACCTGCCACTCGGGCAATCTTGGCGCAGCGCTATGGTCTGGCCAGTGAGATAGCTAATACGCATACAATAAGAGCTGCTTGGGCCCTGGAAAGAGCTACAAGACTTGCCTGGATTGAATGCTTTAGGGGTTACCTAAAAGAAGTTTGTGGGGGCGAATTAGTTGGTGATGCGACCGGCAGAGTTATTTCATTCAAAATTCCCGGAATGTCATATGTTTTTAGTTTGCGATCTCAACCGTACGCATTGGGGCATTATTACATCTATACTGAGCCGTCACAGCTCAAGCCTGAGGACGAAGAGCGCGAGCGTCCAGCGAGAGCGCGAGATGGTTATGCTTGCAATCCATTTTGTACTCCAACGTTGGAACAAAGTGTAATCCCTAGTCCTATTAACGTCTTCAGCCGTGTTCATTACGCACGATTCGGTCGGGACTTTGTTGCTGCAACTGGCATTGATAACGTTCAGTTTTTAAACCATTGGGTCTACATGTTACCATCTGCTGATGGGGTTTTAGATGATGAGACGCTGGTAGTTGTTGGGGAAGATCTTTCAGAAATTGATTTAGAGTTTCATGAATCGCATCTTGCTGATTTCAGGGCAAAATATACGCAAGAGTCTTTAGGCGCCCTGGCCGAGGCCGATGTGGTTTCGCTTGATGATTCCTTAGCTGCTAATCTTGCGAAAGTTATTAAAGCATGCGGTCTGTGGTGTTTTGATGATCCGAACCATTTTGTGTTTGTTAGAGATGACTCGGTTGCGGGTGGTGTAAAGGTTGTTATGAGATTTCAAGAATACCCCGGCTTTGGTGGCGGGAAAGCAGCTTTCTTTCCGCGTGCCTCTGCAGATCAAATCGCCGCGAACGCGCGTACAGGGTTTAAGAGCCTTTTAGGCATCGAGTAATTTTTTAAAATATGCATAAAAAGCGGCTGAGTGGCGTGAGTCATTTGGCCGTTTTTTGCATGTCTTGGCGTGTTTCGTGAGACTGCGTAATTATGCCCGGCAGTTTTATGTGCTATAATTCCACGGATTATCTGGGATTTTAGATTAGAAGTTTTATGAACATAATTCGTACTCGTTTTGCGCCAAGCCCAACCGGTTTTCTACACGTGGGCGGTCTTCGTACCGCGCTGTATGCCTATCTTTGGGCTAAAAAAAATAATGGAAAATTTTTGCTGCGGATCGAAGA
>JBEITS010000127.1:0-2205 GCA_040374805.1 Campylobacterota bacterium
CCCGTTATAGTCAGCCATTGCCGAGCTAGAGATCAAGCATAGTGCAAGAGTAAAAATCTTTTTCATTGTATGTTACCTTTCACCATTGTTAAAGCATTGAAATACTTACGAGAAATTGCTTTACCCGCAATCTCACGCTTTCCAATGCGACGCTCAACTTCCGCAGAAAGAACTTGCAAATCTTCCGCAGTCACGGCTGTAGACGTAGCAAAATCAACAATTTGCTGAATGGTCATCTTAAAGGCTTGCTTCGCGTTCATTTTCATTCTCCTGTTTTGATTTTCAGTTTATAGCAGAACCACAATCCCTTGTCAAGTGAATTGTGCCATATATTCTGCCTCATTTGCACTTTGTTCCATCATTTCCATGAAACCGTTGATTTCATCAATTGATATGTCGCAGATGCTATCTGCATCTGCATGGGACATGATGACCGAGGCAGTCAGGGCGGGGATTTCAGAGTGGCAATTAAACATGGTGTGTTCCTTTCCGTTTGTCTATGATAAGAATATAGCCTATGCGAGAGGCTTTGTCAAGCGCCTCACTAAAAAAATCGCACCTGTGGATAACTTTTTTATGCTTCTAAGTTGTTGATACTACAGGGAAATTTTCGGGGCAGGGCCCTCCCTAAGCCGCTGATTTTAAAAGGATTTTGCTAGCGTGTTCAAACTCTTTATCTGTGCCGAGCCTATTAATACGTTTCATGCTTATGGTATATGTTTTTCCTGTTTTTGGATTTCTAGCCATTAGATGAGTACCGCCCGCCCTACGAATAACAATCCCGTTATTCTCAAGCTTCTTTACTAGGTTATGTACAGTGTGCATGTTCATTTTATGAATTCCCCAAGTTAAGCATATACTGCGCTACAGTTCTTACAAGCTCTTCATCGGTTAGTTCATCCCCGTTATCGTCAAGCTCCTGTTCCATAAAATCTTCTGCATCTTCAAGCTCAAAATAACTACCACCATTCTTTAGGTAGAGCCTAAAAGCCATCTTACCTAGGGTTTCTGCATCTCTCATTTTCATACTCCTTTCGATTTCCTACATGTTTCGATTTTATACATGAATCGTTTATATACCGTTTTTTTACTCTTGTCAAGCGCCGCCTATTGCCGCGCTTGTGCTCTATTGCTCTGGTCAAGCTCTATTGCCAAGCTCGCGCTCGCCTATTGCTCTGTTCGAGCTAGGCTATTGCCTAGCTCTAGCTCTTTTGATGAGTGTTGCAAATTTGCGACGGTTTGCGCAAATTTGTTTCATCATTGTAATTTGATCTGCGTTCCAATAAGGCTTGCGAGGAGCCACTGCAAATGTAACAGTGCTTTTAACATTGTTACATGCGCTGCAAAGCATCTGACCATTTGACTCGCCATTGTGGCAATCAGGGTTCGGGGTTCCATCAGCGCGCTTGCGCGGAATAATATGGTCAACCTCAATCCCGAACCAACCGGGGACGCCGCACGCCCAACAACAATCGCCTTTCGCGCGAATCGCGGCTTTGGTGGACGGGGTGAATTCGAATCGCTTGGTCATGTGAACCTCCGTTGTTGATGACCCTTTATCGCATGGAACCAAAAAGATTGCAAGCGAAAAACGCAAAAAAACTAAAAATAATTTATGCCCTGTGGATAACTTTTTTCTGTATAAGACTCGCATTTGCTATTGACAACGAATCAAAACCCGCTTATTCTGCTAGTGTGGGAATCCGCGTCGGAGCGGCGCCATATGTAACAATTCGTGTTACTTTTGATTGTTCACGTTTTGTTCCAGCCGGTGCTAGGTGTGATAATTATATCACACCTTTTCTCGTTTTAATAAACTCTAACCTTTTCCATTGTATAGGAAACTTTTCCGTCTGCCCAGAATGTTTTCTTTACAACCTTATAACCTCTTTTCAGCAATTCTAGCGCTTTCTTTTCGCAATAAGAGGGGTTTCCGGTGAAGATCTCTTGCAGAAGCTTTTCCATTTGTTTTCCTTTTCCTGTTCTAACCATGACCCTTTATCGCATAGTACAATAAATAACGCAAGCGGAAAAACGCGTTTTTCTATCACATAATTGTGATTAAAATAAGTTATTTTATGGGTTGACTCTAATCCAAAACCTGAGTATTCTGCTAGTGTGGAAATCCGCGTCGAACCGGCGCCAGTGTTACAAAAATGTAACATATGACCTGGCATGATTTTTGCTAGTTCACGTTTTGTTCTC
>JBEITS010000083.1:0-4755 GCA_040374805.1 Campylobacterota bacterium
AGCCCAGCACCACAGCTGGCGGCGAAAAGAAACCAGCAGTTCCAGGAACCCACCTTATTGCATGCGTAACCGTTCCAGACCTTGCCACGGCAGGAACAATTGGATTCTCTTCAGATCCCGAACTCGATTCAAGTTCTGTTTCTGTTAAAAACATAACTATTCAACCGGCCGTAGAACTTGAAGAAAACATCCCCGAAGGCTATGTAGAACGCCGAAAATTTATGGGGAACGTTATCTCAACCTACCCCTTTGCATACCAATTCAAGCAAGCTGGCCAATCAATTGAAGTACACGACCAAATTTCAGGCGAAACTTGGTATCCAGCAGCAACACCACAACAAATGGCAACGTACTTTTTTAATGCAATTATCGCAGCAGACGGCGGCATGACAATGAAAGAAATCGGATCCCCCAAAAACCCTACAAAATTTGGGATGCAAGCTGGTGCCGTTATACTCCAACAAACTGCAGGGCTTCTTAACACCACAGCAACTCAAGTTGGACAAGCTGGGGTTGATGTTGCCTCTCAAATTATAACAGCAGCCGCTAGCATCGGCCTTGCAAGCGCAGCAATAGGAATAAACATTTCTGCAGGAGCACTTAATGCTCAAGCAAAATTTGGCTTTAGAGACCAAAATGCTTATGTGTACAAAGAAAAAGTCTCACGAGAAAAAACCGCTACAGAATCTATCCCCCCAGAAGTTCAAGCAAATAAAACAAAAATTGAAGCAGCTCTTGCGGGAGCAAAAGAATATAAAAAATCTATCGACGAAAGATTTGATAGCTCAAAACTTACCGTCGCAAACGTAAAGATGGCAGCTGAAGGGGCCTTATACCTCAGAACACTTGATGATCGCCACCGAGAACAACTTAATTTTTTTGAACAATACGTAACAAGCGTTAGAAAGGCCATTTCTCTCATTTCACATCCCGCAACGCTAACGCCAGGAATCAAAACCGACATTGCGCGAGCTTTATTTTACATCAATCAAATGATCGCCATGCTTTATTCTGGCCCCACAGATGGCCCCCAAAAAACAATCATGACGCAAACTATTATTGAACTCCTTCTCGACGCTCAGCAAAATGCATACCTGCTTGATCCTAAAATAAGTGATGATCAAAAGCGCTCGAAATTATGGGCATCATGGATACAAGACCTTGCTGGCGCAGCACTCAATTCAGGCACGTCTCAAGGCTTTTCGCTTTCGCCTCTGTTTGGACAATATCTTTGGTTCAATGAACCGCTAGCACTGCCCGCCTCAGGAAACGGATCTGTCTACTTTGAAGCTCAAGGCATTGGCGATATTTTTATTGGGCTTATCGACACCCCAGGAGAAGTTCGTAACACAGAGAAAGATTTATATGAAATTGTTTTTGGAGGCTCAAACAACACAAAATCATTTTTAAGAATAAAAAGCCTAGGAAGGTCTGTAGCAGAAACATCTGTAGATACCGACAATAATGCTGCTGTTGACCCCATGAGCACTGAAAAGTGCTGGATTTCTGTAAAAAATGGAACTATTTCTGCAGGCAAGGGCGGCTGGGGAACAGGCAAGCTCTTTGAATGGACAGATCCCTACCCTCTTCTTAATGTTTCATACATTGGATTGAGCACATGGAACAACCCCGTGACCTTCAGCAACATTCACGTGGGCCCGCCCGTAGAAGAACTCACACCCGAGAAAATAACCCAATTACTCTCAACAACAATAACCAAGACGGTGTCGGCAGCCAGTGAAGCAAAAACAAATCTCATGAAAGATCGATTTGAAGATCTTGGAAGCGACCAAGACGCTCTAGTTACAGACATCCTAACCCAAAACGATTTTGTGAGAAATGATGCGCTTGCTTGGGATGCATTATCAGCACCTGAAGCAGATCAACTCACGTATGACATCTTACAAAATACCCTAGACAACAACTTTAATGGCCCTCCACCACCACAAAAAATAACAAGCAATACGCAAGCAACAATCAACAAAAAAGCTGCCGAAAAAAATGTATCCCAGCCAGGAGATCAAAACGATCAAACTGCTGCGCAACAAAAACAAGCGCTCGCTTCTATGGCCACAGGGGGACTTGGTGGGCTCTTCCAAGAAATGCATAGTCTTGTTGGGTCTCGCGCTAACAAACCAGAAAAATTAGACAAACCAGTACACAAACCTGATGTAAAAAAAACTAGTACAGCAAAACAATAATGAGTAACTCGGAAGATACGCTCTTAAAATTGTAGCGAGTGCTTTACACCAAAACTCTGTACAAAAATACGCTCAAGACGATACAACAGCACGCTGTAACACTACAACACACGATCTGAGCGTAAAACCGTAATGATGCCTAAAATAGCTCTTGTAGTTTTTTTCTTTGTAACCTCGTTTGCTAGCAATTTACAAGGCGTTAGCATCACTGATCATGGACTAGGGTTCTTGCAGCGCGTACGCAACAACTCTGAATATGCTATTAGCTTTGCACAATCAAAGACCATCTTAGATTACCTGCCAGATGATACAAAAATCAGAATTAAATCTTTACGCAAAGAATACGGCGTATCGGGACGCTATTATGCTGTGCGTAAATTAGTTGGCGCATACAGACTTCAAGCAGACACCATTGACCCTGAAGATATCGCAACACACCTCACCATCAAACGTTTTGTTGCGCGAGACTTTACTGAATACATCGGAATTTATTCTGATGTTGCCCAAGGCCAATTCATGAAATCTGATGATTCTCGCGCAATTACATTTTCGATGCCCGACATGATGGACGATAAACTAGCTGAAGGCCACTGGACAATTGTTGATGCCAATGGCGATAGCGGCGCTATTGACAGCAAAAAATTCTTAGATCCTCAATATGCAGCAAATGTATTTAATAATTGTTTTCTTAAATCCCGAACATCGGGCTTCATGCAGTCACGCGGCAAACCTCAAAATTATCCTGGCGTTAACACTCCGCCAAAAAGCAAATACTCCAACCCAATATTAGCCGGAACAGATACATCTACCCCAGCAACCCCTCCCGCTAGCGCTGACGGAAAAACAGATTCAACAGCACAAAAACCTGATGGAAGCACGGCACCCGTAGGCCCCGTAAGCTCGCCCACAGCATCAGGAAAAGTAGAAACAATCTCTCAAGAAAAGTGCTCTTATGTTGGAAATTCAAACACCGTTGTTGCCATTAATAAAAATGGAATGGCAATGAGCCAAAAAGCTGATGGAAGCTGGGAAAATCTCGATCAAGGACTCAATGGCGCAGAACTCACCTCGCTTGGAGCTGCAACAGATGGAACCATCTGGAGCTGCGATGTTAACAATAACGTCTGGTCATACGATTCGTCTGCCAAAACCTGGAAAAAAATTCTACTCGCACCCTCAACAGGCGTTATCACAAAAGTTGCGCTTGCAAGCTCAAGCCAGATCTGGGTTCTTTCTAAGGATGGAACCATCTTTCAAAAATCAGGAAGTGATTCTAATACCATCTGGCAGCCGCCAGCAGCTCCTTTTGGAACAGGAATTGTTAATGATTTCTGCATAAGCCCCGATGGAACAATTTTTGCAATTTGTTCCGACTATACAATCTACAAAGGCACAGGTTCGGGCTCTTCATACACATTCTCACAATTTGCATCGCCATCAACGCTGCTTAAAGTTCCGCCCTATAACATTACGGCAGGCTCAAGCTCGTTCGTTGCATTTACAACACCTTCAGGTGAAGTCTATGTATTGGTTGAAGGAAAATCTGGAAATACATCCGACAGCTGGAAAAAGCTTCTTGATGCTACTGCAAAAACAGGGATTAAGCTTCGCAGCATTGCAGCCTCAAAAAACAATTCCCTTGTGGGCGTGGTTTCTAACAGCGGGCAACCTAACGACAATACGGTAGTTCAAATAAGCGACATTACAACTGCTTAATGAACACAAAGCAAATTTGCTTCTGGGGAATCTTACTCGTAAGCCTTATGGCAACCTATGAATACCTTGTTCAGAGCAACATAACACCAAGCTTTCTTTGCACACTCCCCTCTCTTGTGTATCACGAAACTAAGCTGCGCATTGCCACAGGGAGCAATACATTAGCTCAGATGCCAGAAAAAATTGTAGGGAAAAACATATTACTCACCAAACTGCACACCAATGATAGAACTCGACTAGCAAAACTCTACGCCAACAAAGAAAGCGCTTCGTCGTTTTTTGTACGCAATGGAGTATATTTGGGCCCATCTCAAGATCCGCATGCATTTGTAAATACTCAACTCATTCAACAGTGCTTTGGTTCATTAATTTTATACGTTGTCACCAAACCACCAACTAATAACGCACCCGCTGAGTTTATGGGAGTTATTGGAGCTGAAGTATCTAACGTATTTAAAAATGAATGCACAATTTTAGGAATGGCTCTTACACAATATTGGGGCACCGGAAACGCTAACCAAAGCACCGCACTATTTCTAGAAACATTCTTTAAGCACTCGCCATGGACAAGCATTCTGGCATCAACATCTCCTCATAATAGCCGCAGCCATTCATTTCTCTTAAAAGGTGGCTTTGCATTTTCGCATATTGCTCAAGAACATCTCGTGACAAACGAACTTGTTTTTAGGCTAAAGAAAACGGATCTTCTCAAGGAAGACAAAAAAGAAAAAAATTCCTAAAAAATACTTATCAAATCAACCCTCCTTTAATACAAAACTCTATACAAGTTTTCGCGCAAAAGAGTACAACTGCTCGTGCTTATTTTTACTGCGCCACC
>JBEITS010000135.1:0-1922 GCA_040374805.1 Campylobacterota bacterium
CGTTGAGTGCATTGGTTTTGCAGGTTACCTTAATCGCGTTACGTCATGCGCTCTCGTGGGTGCGCGCGATGGCGTTGCGTGGGGGGCAACTTTCTTTAGTTGCGCTGCAAGTGGTGTGGGCAGCAGCAAAGAAAGCTCTTACGCCTGCACAAATGGAGGTTAAAGAGCAATCGTATGAAAAGCGTTTTGAAGAGCAAATAATTATTCACGATCCTGTTTTTGTTACGCACGATGATTTGGAAATTTTAGATGAAGAAGATGATCCGAACATCGCCAGGGCTTCTGCTGCTTCATTTGAGCCCGCAAAAGTTCAGGCAAAGCCTTTAGATGATGTTTCTGATGTTCTTATTCCTGCAGATTTATATGAACCCTCTCGCGATAGGACGTTTAAGTTTGGCTCATTCACGTTGAACTTATTGCCGGTGGCTCCTTTTTATACAAATATCTTTAAACATCCAGAATTCATTAGGCTTTTTGAAACAAGAGTGGTGGCGCCTCAGTTTTCTTTGCCAGATGATTCATTGCTTATCGAAGAACATGCTCGTTCGTTTGACCGCGAGGCTTTTGAGGTCGAAAGTAAAGAGCGCGCTGTGCAGCTTGAAGAAAAGTTGCGACATTTTGGGATTAACGGATCGGTTGTTGCCGTTCGCCCGGGGCCGGTGATTACCTTGTTTGAATATCAGCCTGATATTGATGTGAAAATTAATAGCATCATTGCGCGAGAAGACGATTTAGCAATGGTTCTTAAGGCGCTGAGCATTAGAATTGTGGCTCCCATTCCAGGTACGAGTGTGGTGGGGTTTGAAATTGCAAACGCCACCAGAGAAGACGTGTTTATGTCCGATTTAATTGTGGGCGAAGCATGGAAAAAAACAATCGCAGCGCTTCCGCTTTTGTTGGGTGTAGATTCTACGGGAAATACCGTCGTTCATGATTTGGCAACAATGCCACATTTACTTGTGGCGGGTTCAACAGGTTCGGGTAAATCTGTTTGCATGCATTCCATTTTGTTTAGTTTGCTCAGCAAGCATACTCCCGAGACGTTGCGTTTAATTTTAGTAGATCCTAAGCGCCTCGAGTTTGCGGCGTATGCAGAGATTCCGCATTTGCTTTTCCCGATAGTTGTTGAACCGTCTAAAACGGTGGGGGTGCTTAAGTGGGCTGTTGCTGAGATGGAATATCGTTATAAGATGATGGCCCAGGCAGGGGTAAGAAATATTGGTGATTATAACAAGCGTTGCACGGCAAAAGGTGAAAGCGCGTTACCGTATCTTGTTGTAATGATTGATGAACTTGCAGATCTCATGATGGTTGCCGGACGAGACATTGAATTGCAGTTGATTCGGATTGCTCAAATGGCCCGCGCTGCAGGGATTCATATGGTTATTGCAACGCAGCGGCCATCGGTTGATGTGGTAACAGGTTTAATTAAAGTTAACTTTCCGAGCCGTTTGGGGTGCCGAGTTTCTTCTAAAATAGATTCACGCACAATTTTGGATACCGGAGGAGCAGAAAAACTCTTGGGGCGTGGGGACATGTTGTTTTTACATGGCTCTTCTTCTTCTTTGCGTCGTTTGCACGGAGCATACGTTTCGGATACGCAAGTTGAGCGTTTAACAGATTTTTTACGCTCACTTGGTAAACCTGAATACATTAGTTTAGACGAAGCAGGCAGTTCGGGAGCTTCGTTTGGTGCTAACGACCAAGATGACGAGTTGTATGGACAAGTGCTCGAGGCAATTAAAACGCTTGATGATGTTTCTATTTCGTTGTTGCAGCGTCGGTTTAGAATTGGATTTAACAGAGCGGCTCGGTTGATGGAGCAACTTGAAGCGGATGGGATGTTGGCGCCCGCTCAATCTTCGGGCAAGGCACGTAAAGTTCTTCGTTTAGAGTAGTTTTAAAAAAAAACTTTGGTTTTA
>JBEITS010000079.1:0-5019 GCA_040374805.1 Campylobacterota bacterium
CAAAAAGCTGTTGAAGCTGTTATCCGAGCGCACACCCATAAGGGGGTACTTGATACCACGGGCGCTATAGAAGCGCTCAGAAATCGCGGCACGGTTGATGCGGCAACAAAACAAGCTGTCACAAAAATCGCTCAACAAAATGGAAATGAGCAAGCCGCCCTGGCAGCACTTACAACATTATCCAAAGGCATTGGATCAACCGCTACCCCGGCAGAATTAGCAGCCCATGTTAAAGCTCTTCAAGCGGCTAAAGATAAATATAAGGGGACTGCTGCTCACCTTAAAGCAGTGCGACAAGTTCGCAAAGCCCATGGATTGACAAAAGTAACGGCGTAAAGACATTCTGCAAGGCCACAATATTTTGCGAGACGATGACTTGCATAAAAAAATTGGATACACTCTGTAACGTTTACCAGTCTTTACACATGGAATACAACGATGCTTATTGCTCTTTTAACAACCGGAATTGTTCTTCTGTCTCTTCTCATTATCATCGCTGTCCTTATTCAAGAAGGTAAAGGCGACATGGGGCTGGGCTCTGCATCGCGCCAAATTTTATTCGGCGGATCTGGTGGCCAAAACATCTTAGAAAAAATTACATGGATTATGGGTTTTATGTTTATGGCTATCGCCCTGGGCTTAACTATTGCAAAAACTAAAGATCACCACTCATCTGTTGTTGCATCGTATGCCGAAATTACTCCCGACGATTCTCCACTTGCAGCAAATATTCCTGCAACAGAAGTTGGCGCGCAAGATGTACTCGCAGAAAACATGCCAAGCGTTCCCGATGCTGCTACAACAACAGACGCAGCACCTACACACCCAACTGCGTAACTGCGTGAATGATCACTCTGCCAGATTTCACCCGCATTTCCCTCTCTGCGTTTCGCAGCATATGCGATGTAGGGGAAAAACTAGGAACAGCGGCCATTAAAACCGTTCGCGAATTTGGTTCGTTTGGTTTATTTAGCATGGAAGTTGTACGAACCATCGTATACGTTCCGCTTAAATTAAACCGCATGTTCGCTCAGGTTATTGCGGTGGGAATAGAATCGCTCCCGGTTGTTATTTCAACGGGCGCAACCATTGGCGGTGTTTTAGCTTTTCATTCCTTTAGAGGGCTCAATAAATTTGGCGCAGACCAATTTATTGGGCCTCTTGTCTTTCTTGCGATGGCGCGAGAATTCGGCCCCGTTTTGAGTGCAATTATGGTCACCGGCCGAGCAGGTTCTGCAATGACTGCAGAAATTGGTACCATGCGCATCTCTGAGCAAATTGATGCTCTGACCACCCTTTCTATCAACGTTAATCAGTACCTTATTGCTCCCCGCGTTTTAGCTTCTCTTATTTCGCTCCCGCTGCTCTCTATCATCTGTACTGCTTGTGGCGTATTTGTTGGGTACCTTATTTCTGTCTACACCCTCAACATCAATGCCGAAGTGTACATTGAATCTGTTAAAGCAGGCGCAAGTTTTGCAGATCTTTTTCAAGGACTCTTTAAGGCTGTAATTTTTGGTGGAGTGCTATCTCTTGTTGGATGCTATAAAGGAATGGCAACAATGGGTGGAGCTAAAGGGGTTGGCAAATCGACCACAGAAAGTGTTGTGTATGCAAGCATGAGCATCTTGGTGCTCGACTACATCATGACAGCTCTTATGACACTCATCTGGCCCTAGGAAAGAACATATGATCTCCATTAGAGGCCTTTCTAAAAAATTTGGAACCCATGCCGTAACCAACGGGCTCAACCTTGATATTCAAGAAGGCGAGTTTCTGACGATTATTGGCCGCTCTGGCGAAGGAAAATCGGTTCTTTTAAAACAACTCATGGGACTTTTAAAACCAGAATCTGGCTCAATTTTTATCGATGGAATAGACACTGTCCCCCTTACAGGTCTCGCACTTTCTCATACCCTTAAAAAATGTGGGTATGTTTTCCAGTTTGCAGCACTTCTCGATTCTCTTTCTGTGTTTGAAAATATTGGAATTGTATTCTTAGAATCTGGCATTGCACCACACATTGTGCGCCCTCTTGCACTTGAATGCATTGAACGTGTGGGCCTAAGTGGCGACGTGCTCGATAAATATCCTGATGAACTCTCGGGTGGAATGAAAAAGCGCGTAGGCCTTGCACGAACACTGATGGGCAACCCTAAAATTATTTTCTACGACGAGCCCACAACAGGGCTCGACCCCATTTCAACACAGCTCATTCATGAACTACTTAGATCAACCCATGAGCAATACAAAGCAACAACCATCGTAATCTCACACGATGTTTCGATCTTTAAATATTCAGATTCTGTGGCAATGCTCTACGAAGGACAAATTATCCACAAAGAAAGCGCCGCCAACATCTGGAACACCGATAATGCCTTTATCCGTCAGTTTATTCACGGTCTTTCTGATGGCCCTCTTACGGCAACACGCAAACTGTAAAAACCAATGATTAATATCAAGACCAAACTCATTGAAATTGTTCACAAACACATTCCTGGGTGCCGCATTTTTCTTTATGGATCACGTGCGCGGGGCACGCATGCGCAAGGAGCAGATTACGACATTGCTCTTGATGCAGGAGAAAAAATCCAACGAAGTACCATATGGGAAATTCAAGACGATATTGAAAACAGCAACATTTATGTTTTTGTGGATATTCTTGATATCAACAATACTTCCCCCAACTTTTTAACCGAAATTACGAAAGATTTTATTTCGTGGAACAACGAGTAATTCGCAAGACCAATGCAATCAAAAAACAGCTTTCTGAGTTAGAATACGTCATTTTTTCTTTCAAAAAACAGCTCATTGAGGATGATTGCAGCCCAGAAGAGCAAGAAGCTACTTTCCATGAAATAACAATATACCGCCTCAAACATTGCATTGACACGTTTTGGAGGTACCTTGAAACCTACCTCAGGGATGAGGGTTTCCCACTTGAGATTCTTTCTCCTAAATCGATGATAAGAACAAGCGTTCGCAGCCGTCTCATCAACGAAGAAGAAGCAAGCAGCCTTATGGCCACAATTGAGATACGTAATAAAATTGCCGACGAAGAAAACGAAGAAAACCCCAGAAAAATTACTGAATGCGCACCTGAAATCTTTAATGCAATGAACATCATTGTTGAGCGCCTCACCAAACGCCTCGAAGATAATGAATTAGGCGCATAAAACTAAAACTGCCTTACTTTTCCGATTTTAAAGTTGGAAAAGTAAGGCAGTTTGGTGAAAACAATCAAATTTTCACATAAAGTAAATAAAATAAGATTTCACTGAGGGGGGCAGCGACGAACTACCATCTTCGGCACATTCAAGAACGAATATTATTCTTATCGCAACACTTTAAGGTGATCCTTATCATTGGCGCACAATCGCAGGCGCCGAAGTTGATATTGTCCTTTTTATGAACGGTAAGCTTTACCCGATCGAAATAAAATCAGCCTCAAAACTCTCTAAAAACGATACTCGAGGAATTAGAGCATTTAAAGAAACATATGGCGACGCCGTTCAGCACGGCCTTATCTTGTACACAGAGACAATGTGCTATGACATAACAGAAGGCGTAACCGCCCTACCCTTTAATGCACTCATACGGCCTGTATAAAACTTTGTTTTTAATGAATTGCGCTGCATATCTACCCTGATACCATCTAATCCAAACATGTGCCCCATCCTAAAGGACTATATTTCGTAACTTTCGCCATTCGATGCTAACCGCATCGTAAAAAATGCACCCAAAGGCATTTAGATAAATTTTTCAACCACCATGTCTTTAACAACACGTTCTTCGGAGCTCAACTCAACACCCACAAGAACGATGGTACGGCCCAGAGGTCGATATTTTTCCGCATAACCACGTGCTTTAATTTGCGCAAGCGCAACAGATGCCGACTGGTTCATTTTTAACTCAAGAATATAAATAACCTTAGACAGCTTAATTACCAAGTCTGCACGCCCGGCATTTACCATGTCTTCGGCGATGGTAGGCAATCTTCCCATATTCAAAAGCATATAGATTATGGTTTGGTAATAACTTTCCCGAGAACTAAACATTAGGTGAGGAATGTTCGCTAGAGCTTGATTGAGCAAATCTTTTACACCCTCAAGATTTTGGTCGTAAAACGCCTGCGTAATTTGTCGGGTAATAACCAAGAAAACCGTATCGCGCTTTTCTGCAATTTCTGGGATGAGACATTGCGATAATGCTTGTGAAACCTCAATATTAGGGAAATCAAGCGATACAACACCCAACTGTGCATCAAACGATCGCATTGTTACATATCCCGCATAATACAAAAGAGGGAGCTCTGCCATGGTATCGGGCGAGCACGAACGCTCAAGTATCCCAAAATCAGCGTTTAATTCCGCGACATCTAAACCAACAAAACCATGCTCTTTGAGTTTTTTAATCAAAAATGTAGGGGTCCCCGAAAGAAACCAGCGATCAAGGAGTTGTTGTGATGCAAACACATTATTTAAAGCAAACGGATTGTAGACTGACTCGCTCAATGCCCCCTTGTTTACATTAACGCCAAAACAATATCCATTATATTTTTCCTTGAGTATTTGAGACATCTCAAGAGTTGTTTTCTCACACGCCACTGCCAACGCTGCAATATGCTCTGCAAAGCTATCTTGCAACTCTTGATCGGTATAACCCAGCAAATCTGAGGCTTCCGGAGCAAATGTCAGGTCTTTAATATTATTAAGCCCGGAGAAAATAGATGATTTTGTAAACTTAAAGACCCCCGTTAAAAACACAAAGCGAAGGTACTCTGTGCTCGCTTTAAGTGGCGCATACAAGGCAGCTAAAATTTTATGGCGCTCATCGCGCGCCGCAGGATCATCAATCGCATCCAAAACAGGCTTATCGTATTCGTCGATAATAACAACAACCTGTTTTCCTGTTTTTTCATACAACTTAACGATAAGCTCTGCAAAGACACCCGCCGGAGAATCAGACGCAAAAGCGGCTATACCGTACCGCCCAGCAATACCCAGCAACAAAATCATC
>JBEITS010000025.1:0-10389 GCA_040374805.1 Campylobacterota bacterium
ATCTTCAGGTGAGCAGCCGGGTGATTTGATTGCATTTCCTCCAATTCCTTTTCCGGGGCGGATATCTTTTAGAATGAGTACAGATTCGGATGGCCCTCGTTGGCCAATGGGGCCCGATGGTTTTTCTGCTCGTGGGCCACGAGCTTTTCCCGTGTTGCCAGAAAGCAACTCTTTTATGCACTCCTCAGATTCCAATCTAGCAGAGCTTGCGCGAGATCAGGCGCGAATTATTAGTGATCAGGCCGAAACAATCCGTGTGTTGCAAAGCCAATTAATGGGAAAAGCTTTAGCTGATGGAGATAGGGGAGGCCTGCGCCGCCGCCGTTGGTCTTCAGATAACATGCATGAAAATGGAGATCATTCTTATGGGGATGGTGTGAGCAGGTTTGCAGGCAGAGGCCCTGGGTATTGGCGGCATCAACGAGATTTTACTCGAGGTGATGATGCGCCACAAGATTCTCTTGCTGCAGAGGCCCCTTATATGTCCCCAATGTCTCCGGTTTCTCCTGTAGAGGCTCGAGCTGATGAGCTACAAAAAATAGATTCTTCTGTGTCTCAAGTGCCTCAGCCGCAAAATTTAGCTGATACGGCGCAGAATGTGCTTGCCCCGGTGGTGGCTCAAGCGCGATCATTTTTGCCTCCTTCAAGTAGTCTAATGTCTGGTAGCGCAAGTAGTTTAAGTTCAAATTCTGAGGCGGCTCCTGCTGTTGTGGCAGAAGCTACTCAAATTAAGTAAATGTGTGTTGTTGTATAAGGATTTGCGATGAAAATTTCACATGTATTTTTAATACTCCTTTTGGGTGCGCTTCCGGTTGTTGTGTATAGCTATGATTCTGATAGTTCCGAGTATCAATTAGGCGTTGAAGATGCAGCAGTTGATATCCCTGAGGGGGTGAGCGATGCCGATATGGGCGGCGATGATCTTGGCGATAATTTTGATGCAGCCGATGCAGGTTTTGGGGATCCAACAGACGTTCTTACAGAAGCGGGCGTTCCCGTTGAATCTGACCAGCCATATGGTGATGCAGAATATGCTTCAAATGAACTAGCAGATGCGTATGAACCTGTTGAAGCGCCTGAAATGTATGAAGTCAGCTATCCGGATTCAGATAGCGATGCAGATTTAAATAGCGATTCAGCTTCAGATGTTCAAGTGATTTCTGATGAGCCGATGTCAGATGATGAATCTGGTTATGAGCCAATGCCTGGTGGTGAAGTTGCTGCATATCCATCGTTGATGGATGATGATTTAGGTGTTGCAGGCTATTAAGTAGTTTTTTGCGCGCACAGCTTACGTTTGTTGCATTGTACCGAAAATTTATCCTTTTTTGGGGTTTGCTCATGACTAGTGCTTGTCCTAAAAAAATTAAGAGCATTAAAAACTAAATAGCTGAGGTTTTTGTGTTTTTGAAAAAAAGGTTGTGTGTGTTGTATTGTTCTAACCTAAAGGATGTTACATGAAAATGTTAAGAAGCTTTGTTGGCTATTTGCTTATTGCCGCGATGGTTTTTGGAGCAGCTCCTATTATTGCGGGTCGCACTCAAGTAAACCGTAAGTATCGAAATAAAAAAACTGCGCAATCAACATGTTCGACCTCTAGTCAGCATAAAGATAAAGAAAAGTAAGACTACCGGACGCGTCTAAAGATTTGAGCTGAGCTGCATTTTGTAGTTCAGCTCAAAAAGATTGTTATTGCTTGATTCAGAAAGTGCGTTGTATGAAAAATTTTTTTGTGCGATTGAATGTGTTTGTGTTGGTTGCTTTCTTGTTTGCTAATACCATTTTTTCTGCAGATGTTGTTTCTTCTGATGCAGTTTCTGCGCAGTCCGGTGTTGAAACTAAGCCCGAAGAAAATTCTGCTCTTTTAAATATAAAAACAACAAACTCCATTAGTGCGCAAGCTGCTACAAATGAGCGTTATAAAAAAGCTGAAAATCTTGCTGCGCAATTAGTTCAACAGCTTCAAATTAAACTACAAGACGTTTCTTCTGCTCAAAATCAAATGCAGCAAATTGCATCTCAGGCGCCTGCACAAGTTGCACCTACTGCTTCAGCGCAAGTTGTTGCGCCTCAAGCTGCGGTAACAGCGGTTGTAGAGCCTGCGCCTCAGCCGACTGAGGCATCTGCTCCTGCTCCAGCTGAAGTTAAATAACGAGCGCGATTTATTGCTTTTGGGCTAAAAAGAGCTTTGTGCTTGCGGCTAAAATGCTGCCCACCAAAAAAAGCGAGATAAAAGGAATAGAGAGGCCATGCGTTGCGATGTTTGCAAGGCAGAACGCAATAATTCCAAGACAGAAAATTGTTCCAATAAGTGGAATGATGATATGAACTTGATTGATTTTGGCATCAAGCTTTCCTTTAAGAGCCGCAAGTAAATTAAGTAAATACGATAATGTTATTCCCGCAACAGCAATGTTGGTAAGCGGAACTTGCTGTTGGGTGAGCGACAAGAAAAAAAGGATAACGCCGATTTTCAGGAGCAAAGCAACCCACGGCACACCGTGCTTGTTGTTGCGTGTAAGTATGTGCGAAAGAGGGAAAAAGCCATCCTTCGCTAGAGCGTGCAAATTCCAGCTGTTGTTCGCCAAGTTGCCAAAAATCCCTGAGAGAACAGAGATATAGGCACAATTAACAATAATTAATCCAACTTCTTTAAATCCAAATACGATGCTCGAGAATATTAGCAATGGGTTGGTGCCTTCTGTGCACGTTCCGCCCAGAACGAGTGTTATTGAGACCTGAAGCAGTGTGTAGAGTGTTAAGACAACAAACCCCGCGGCCATAATCACTCTAAATGCATTTTTTTTTGGATTTTCTATTAAATGTCCAATCGCGCAGATGCTCTCGAAGCCAGAAAATGCAAAGAGTGCTAGCGGCAGCAATGCTTGTAAGGAAATGTTGTGAGGCATTGCGATGTTATTAGGTATTCCATGCGTTGAAATAAAATAGATACTTCCAAGAAGAACTGAAATAAAAGGGACAGACTTTAGGGCTGTAAAGAGCCATTGAATACGTCCAGCAACAGAAACACCCGCAATATTAAGAAACCCAAATAAGATGACGCAAATTGCATCATACGTTAGGGCAGAGAATGTTGATGGTAGAGTTCCCTGGCTCATAAAAAATGAAATCATGGCGTGTGTGAGGGTGGCAACCGAAGCGCATTTTCCCAAAAAATAACTCCATCCGCTTAAAAAACCGTACTGAGGAGCTAGAAAATCTTTTGGATAGTGGTAGATGCCTGCAGCGATAGGCCGTTCTTGTGCAAAACGTGCAATAACAATCATAACAGGCAAGAGCGCTGCTAGAGCGCACCAGTAACCTAAGAATCCTAAAATTCCAGCGGTTTTTATGAGGGGATAAATATTAACAAGAAAGCCTGCCCCTACGATGGTGTTAACACCAAGCATAAGGGCATAGCCAAATGATATTGTTTTTTGTGAGTTCACGTAATCGTCCTACCGTACAGAACTTCCAAGAACTTCAAATGCGGCCACGAGGCGTTGTTTAAAGCTTGCGCGATCTGTAATGGTTCCACCGCCTTGAATAACGCCAGCTTTGCCGCCGCCCTTAAGACCTTCTGCCTTAATAAACGTTGCGAGTGTATCGAGCGAGAGGTGTTGGCGCATTTGTTCGCTCAACAGTGCAACAAACGAAATAGTTGATGGATTTGACGCCTTTGAGCTCATCACAAAGAAGAGTCCTTCTTGGCGTCGAGCAAGTTTTTCGCAGATTTCTTTAAGGTCTTGTGGTTCAAGATCGTCAAGGTGGATTACGAGGGCTCGCAGTTGGCCATAAGGCTTTAATTCATCAAGCCAGAAGGGGATTTGCGTGTCTTGTAGCTTGCTGGTAAGGGTTTTGATGTGGCTGTTTAATGCGTCAATCTGAGCAAATGTGCGTTCGATAGCTTCGGGCACTTCAGAAACGCTCGATTTGAGTCTTCCTGCAATTCCTTTAACGGTGTTGAAGGTTTCTCTAAAGAGTTTGGCTGCACCTGTTCCTGTAACGGCAACAATACGTCTGATACCTGTTGCAACAGAAATTTCTGACGTGATTTTAAATGTTCCAATAACACCTGTGGCAGGAACGTGTGTTCCTCCGCACAATTCATGAGAGAAATTACCCACTTTAATCGAGCGGACGCTTGAGGGATCGTATTTCTCGCCAAAGAAAGCTGTTACGCCTTGTTTTTGAGCTTCAGCAAGCGTTTGGTGCAAGATGGCAACAGGGATGTTTTCGCTTACTTTTTGGTTAACAAGATTTTCAATTGCCTCAATCTGCTCATTGGTGAGCGGAGAAAGATGTGCAAAATCAAAGCGTAAATAATCGGGGTGAACAACAGATCCAGCTTGTTTGATATACGATCCTAAGACCTTGCAAAGAGCGGCTTGGAGCAGGTGTGTTGCTGTGTGGTTATTTGCGGTGTCTGCGCGTTTTGTTGCATCAACAATAAGCGTAACTTTTGTTCCAACCGCAAATAAAGCATGGTTTGAAGTGTCGCCTACAAGTTTATGAACGATAGCAAAATCTTTGGTAAAGCCGCCGGCTTTTGAAAGGGCGGTTACTTTGAAGGTTGTGCCGTTGATAACAACAGTTCCGGTGTCATCAACTTGGCCGCCGCATTCAACATAAAAAGGTGATTTGTCGGTCACAATATACGCGCCATCAGCCGTGATATGGGACCAGATGATCTTTCCTTCGTCTGTGGTTGTTTGGTATCCCGTGAATACCGATTGGACTGATGCGGGAACATTGAGTTCTTCTTTTTGGGCAGCAGGATCGCCTTTGGCGTTCGATTGTTCTCGTTGCTTATTCATCTCAACTTCAAAACCTGCCATGTCCGACGTGAAGCCGTATTCTTTAGCCATTAATGTTGAGAGTTCGGGGGGGTATCCAAACGTGTCGTAAAGCTTAAAGACCTGTTCTCCCGAGAGGACGGTTTTGTTTTGTTTTTTGTTTGCTTCGATGTATTGCTTAAGGATGGCCTGTCCATTCACAAGGTTTTCCGAGAAGCGTTCTACTTCAAGAGTTAAAACTTGCGAAATAAGTGATTGGGCTTGAACAAGCTCGGTAAAAAAACCGCCAAATTCTTTAACAAGGACCGGTACAAGTTGAGGGAAGATCATAGGATTGCCAAGTTTTTGCGCAAACAATGCTGCTCGGCGAATAATTTTGCGAAGAACGTATCCACGGCCTTCATTCGAGGGCATTCCGCCATCCGCAATAATAAAGGATGTTGAGCGGATGTGATCGCACAGAACGTTAAAGGCAGCTTTTGTATCGCCGTGGCATTCATCATATTTTTTGCCGGAAAGACGTTCGATTTCTGAGCGAATTCCAGTAAAGGTATCGGTATCGTAGACGTTGTCTTTGCCTTGCATTACAAGAGCAACACGTTCAAGGCCTGCGCCGGTATCAACCCCTGTTTGGGTGAGTGGCTCAAGTGTTCCATCTGCTTTGCGGTTGAATTGCATGAACACGTTGTTCCAGATTTCAATATAGCGGGCATTATCGCCGCCGATATCAAATTCGTGTGGGCCGTAGGCATCGCCACGATCGTAGAAAATTTCGGTACAAGGACCGCAAGGGCCGGTATCGCCCATTTGCCAGAAGTTGCTTGCATCACCTAAGCGCGTAACAATTTTATTGGGATTCTTGGTGACGCGTTTCCAGATTTCAAATGCTTCGTCATCTGATGTGTGAACGGTTGGATATAATTTGTCTGGTGAGAGACCAAGGCGTTGGGTTAAAAAGTCCCAGGCAAATTGGATAGCATCTTCTTTGAAGTAGTCTCCAAAAGAGAAGTTTCCTAGCATTTCAAAAAAAGTTAAATGTCGTTCGGTAAATCCAACGTTCTCAAGATCGTTATGTTTTCCGCCTGCGCGCACGCACTTCTGAGATGAAGCAGCTCGTACATAGGCTCGCTTTTCCTTGCCCAAGAACAGATCTTTAAATTGATTCATGCCTGCGTTAGCAAACAAAATTGTTGGATCATCGGCGGGGATAAGAGATGAACTAGGTACAATTGTGTGACCCTGTTCATTAAAGAACTTAAGGAATTCACTGCGAATTTGGGAGGATTTCATAACAACCCCTTTTTCTGAGGATACGTAAGAACGGAGAATCGATAAATTTTGTTTATTTTCAGTCAATTTTGCCAGAGCGTAAAATGCGATGACAAATGAATGACGGAAACACACTGTCGACCAGTATATAGATATTCAGGTTCTATGCACAGAGGAACAGGCGTAAAGAAGCGCAGTGTTCTTTGGTAGCGGATATTGGGAGATTGGTGCGCGGTTTTTTATTCAAAAAGCGCGTACTTTTTGAATACGCGCTTTTAAGATTTCTTTGACTGATTGTTTGGGATTTATCGTCCTGCAATCTGCGCGATTACAGCATTAATGTTTTCGATTTGCTGAACGTAAAATGCATGTTCTTCGGGTGCGCTAAGATGTCGAATGACTGAGCGTTCAACCTGTGCGCGGTGCTGTTCAAGGCGGCGTTTTAGCATTTGCGCATATTGAGGCTCCAAGAATTGAACAACCTCTTCTATCGCAACATCGTCATTATTAGTAATAGCATCTACGGCTTTGTCGAGCTGGGGACTAACAGTTCTGCCCGTTACTTTGTGATAAGACGTTCTTAATTGACTCATCACTTTGCCCATTAAAGAGCTATTCTCGTCAGCATATCCGCTATCTTTTTTGTATGGCTGAATAAAATCTTGAATGTCGTGGAATAAAATGCCAGATGTAAGCAGTTTTTTAAAAACTTTAACTACTTCATGGTCTGTTAACATAACAGGAGTTGTGCTGTAGGGATGTTCTTCTTGATAGCTTGGTCCTGCAGGAGCTTTGTCTCCGGTTTCTGTTGTGTACATCGAAGGAAAGCCCCATGTGCCTACTTCATCAACAAGAACGTGCTTTACGCCATCGAGAATTATTTGCGTTGAAGATTTTGTTGGCGGCATTGGGATTGTGGCCGCTGCTGTAGGAGCGCTTGCTTCTCGTGTAGACCTGGTTGTGCGCGGGTTAGGCCGTGTTGTTTGTTTTGGAGCAGTTGAAAATCTATTTGAAGCAGGTGTGTAGGCGTATTCAGAGGAATATTTCTGCGATCGTGCTGGTTGGGGCGCTTGGGTTGGTTGGCGAGTAGGTTGGGCTTGAGCTACTGGTGTGGAAAATTCTGGTGAATCCCATGCGTAGTTTGCTCCAGGAATTTCTGGCTGGAGAGCTTCATACGCCTTTTGAATGGTGTCAAATGTATCTCTTGCATTAGGATTTTTATCGGGGTGGTATTGCATAGCAAGCTTGCGATACGCT
Source organism: Campylobacterota bacterium (assembly GCA_040374805.1). Taxonomy (GTDB): domain Bacteria; phylum Babelota; class Babeliae; order Babelales; genus VHBT01. The sequence continues at coordinate 7,323 of JBEITS010000025.1, forward strand.
TTTTTAATTTGCTCTTGGTTTGCGTTTGGAGCAAGTTGAAGTGCTGCGCAAGCTTTAGCTCGTTCCTGAGTTGTAAGAGCAGCATTCGCTGTTGGCATAAGAGCCATTGATAGGATTAAAATCCAGAATGAGTGCTTCATATTTCTGTTTTTCATGAGTTTTACGGTCTTCCGTGTTTTTATTATGACTTAGGGGTCTTATGAGGTCTCCACCTATTCAGCTAGTGTAAAAGTTACAGGTTTTAGCTACTTGTGTCTTATTCACTGTGAAATTATTGTGGTGTGCCGGGAAAATGAAAAAAGTTGTGTTTTTTTGGTTTCGCATTGAAATAAAGTATGTTTTTCTCAAAAAAGTTTGTTTTTGTGGTGAGCTTGGTTTGACATGCGGGCTTTAGGCCGCGTAAACTCGCTGCAGGTGTGCGGCGTTCGCTGCATATTTTCTTTGAAATTTGTGGGGGCGTACTGGTTTCGACGTGCCGATGACAGTTCTGGAAGCGTGTCAAGTTGTACAAACTTGTAAAACAGGTACACAAACCAATAAGTGCAGACTCAATGTCGCATAGCGTTAAAACAGTCGGTGATTTTGTTTCATTGAACCTTACAGCTAAAGGTGCATCTTTTGTACCTTCATTTGCTGGCTCAATGAGCTTTGCTACTGCTGCTGCTGCCTAGTAACTTTTTACTAGACACGCGCTCTTAACTACTTGTCTGTCCATTGACGGGTAGTTACGTATTATATGATGGAACGTTCACGTAGGATTTTTCGCCACGTACCGTGAATGTACACGTAGCGGACTTGCAAGCATCGTCCTGTCTTTTGGGAAGCGAGCAAGTATTTAAAAAAAGACTACACACGTAGCGTCTGGGCCTCGAAACGGGGCGGACATGGGTTCGACTCCCATCGCCTCCACCACACTTCGCCAAGGCTTCGTATGGCTCCGCCGTTAGGAACTTATCTAGCGAAGTATGCCCTTCATACCAAATATTGCCGTAAATTCTTCGTGAGTGCGTAGTAGGGATTTTCCTTTTATTTGTTAATAAATCTTTTGCCCAAAGGGCTATGGAGAATAGCCATCATTTTATCTGGCATAGCGCAGAGCGCGAAGGCTGGAGGCTAAGTATGTACGTTTAATACCTTTGCAAAGGCGTAAGTGTGTAGTGAGCTTGCTGCGGTAATGATCTGTGAAGCCTATTACATATAGATTCTCAGTTTAGTGGTGCCGACGTGAGGGCGGATGTGGTTCTGCTGGCTGCTTTGGTATTAAGGGTGCTGGAGTTTGTGAGGAGGTCGATATTACGGGGGCTGGGGCGGGGTAGCTGGGTTTCTTGATTACGATGTAAAGAAAAAGGGCTGCCATGGCCAAGATGGCAGTGCACAGGCATACGGTTACGCATTTGGAGCGTATTGGACAGGCATATTTGCAGATAAGGTGAGGCTTGCATTCTTGAGGCGCGAAATTATTTATTTGATGTTCTCCCTGTTGATGATCGGTACTTATTGGCAAGATGCTTGCGGTTGAGAATGGGTTTACAGGATAAATAGTTCCAACGAAAAGCGCGGCAATAACAAGCATTATTTTTTTTATGTGCATATGCTTTGTCTTCGTGGTTAAGTATGGGCAAGCTATATTACTCTAACCGATCTGAGGGCACTTACTCTATGGTTTTTTGCCTTCATCTTTTTTAAGATGGGTGTTGATTAAGCCTGCGTGGTAGCATTCTCATTTTCTTGTCTATTCCATAGTTGGGCATAAATTCCATTTTTTTCTAATAATTCTTGATGCGTCCCAAGTTCCTTAATTTTACCATGGTCAAGAACGGCAATTACGTCTGCATCGGCTATTGTTGAGAGTCTATGGGCAACAACGATAGTTGTTTTTCCTTCAGCAACCTCTCCAAGGTTTTTCATGAGTTCAGATTCGGTGTGCGAATCGAGGGCTGAGGTTGCTTCATCAAAAAGGTAAATGGCAGGATTTTTAAGAAGCGCACGGGCCAGTGCAACGCGCTGACGTTCTCCACCCGAGAGTGCTAGGCCGAGTTCTCCAATTCGGGTTTCATATTTATGTGGGAGCGATTCGATAAAGCTTGTTAGATGTGCCCGGTGTGCGGCTCGTTGTATTTCTTCGAGTGTTGCATCGGGTTTTCCATATGCGATGTTCTTTAAGAGTGTGTCCTGAAACAGTACAGGGTTTTGGGGAATATAGCCGATATTTTGGCGAAGTGAGGCTTGTGTTAGGTCGCAAATGCGTGTATCTCCAACCATAATTGCTCCTAGGCTGGGTTCATAGAGCCGTAGGATTAGCTTGGCAAGTGTTGATTTGCCCGAGCCAGAGGTTCCCACAATTGCCAGTTTTTTGCCCATGGGGATGTGGAGCGAGACATTTTGTAGGAGCGGAGTGTCTGAAAAATATCCAAAAGTAACGTTTTTTAAGGTTACTGAGGTGTCGGCAGTGCTAAATTCTTGAGCTTGCGGCTCATCGTGTAGTCCGGTTGAATATCCAAAAAGTTCATAAATTCCTTGAAGGTCAGCAATACTTTCTCTGAGCTGGCGGATGTGTTTGCCGAGCTGGCCCAGTGAGTTTGAGAATTGAACGATATAGCTGTTAAGAAGCATAAAATCGCCAATGGTATAGCTTCCTGTCAGCACGTAGTATCCGGTGAGTAGGGTTACAACAAGTAAGAGTGAGCCTGTTAGAATTCCGTGGAACATCTGCATGATCTCTTGTTGTTGTTTAGCGTGGGTTCGTGTGGTTTCAGCCTTTGCAAGGGTAGAGTCGAAGAGCTCAAGCTCATAGTCTTCGCGGGCGTACGATTGAATAGCTTCAATATTGAGTAGGTGATCAAAAACAAAAGAAGATTCTTCGTTTTCGGCCGTATTTGCATCTTGTTCTGCGCTCATTGCAGTGCTTGCCGACTGGATAGATACATAAATAATGCCTATAAAAAATGCTGTGCATGTTATGGAAATATTAAAAGAATAGGCTTTCCATAAGATGAGGAGTGCCAAAAAGGCTTCGAGTGCATGCGGTAAGATTGTTAAGAAGAAGCCCAAGCTTGCTTTGTAAAAA
>JBEITS010000082.1:0-4760 GCA_040374805.1 Campylobacterota bacterium
TTAAAATTGCGTGCTGCGAGCAAGATTTTTTCTTCAAGATATCGCAGTTTATACATCTTTTTACCCAAGGAAACTAAAAGTACCTGTATATTGAGACTTATTATGTCCCAAAATACAGGTACTTTGCAAATTTGCCTATAAAATCATAGTTTTCGAGGGCTATTTTGGGTCATTTTCAAGTTTTGAGCTGCTGGTACGGTGTTTTGGATAAGAAGTGCTGTTTATGTAAAAAACCTTGGAAAATAAGGCTTATTTGATCTTTGAGGGGTATTTGGATTAGCTAGTTGGTATGAATTTATTCTCTCATTGAAGTGTTTTTCGTGGCCCACGCTAAAGTCTATTCTGCCACAACGCTTGGCATTCATGCGTCTCTTATCGAGGTTGAGGTAGATCTCTCCTTTGGGTTTGTAAATTTTTTTATTGTAGGGTTGCCCGATAAAGCGATTAAAGAAAGCAAAGACCGCATCCGCGCAGCTTTCAAAAATTGTGGGCTTCGCCTTCCCGAGCGCCTTATCACCGTTAATCTTGCTCCTGCTCACTTAAAGAAACAAGATGCCTTGTTTGATGTTCCTATTGCTGTGGCGTTGCTTCAGGCCGCTCAGCTCGTTCAGCTCGATTCAAAATTCTTAGAAGAAACTATTTTCTTGGGTGAGCTGGCGTTGGATGGCACGATTCGTCCTGTTTTAGGAACTGTTTCTATTGTTCATGGGGCGTTTCATTTGGGAAAGCGTAGAGCTGTTGTTCCTGTTCAGAACGTGCACGAGGCGCGTCTTGTTGAGGGCATGGAAATTATAGGGGTAGAGAGCCTTGTTCAGCTTGTTGCATGGCTGCGAGGTGAAATTAACCTTGAGCCTGAAGTTTTTAATATCAAAAAACTTTTACAAAGCCGTCAGGTGACTAAAGAAGATTTCTCTCAGGTTAAAGGGCAGCGACAGGCAAAAAGAGCGCTTCAATTAGCTGCAGCAGGCTGGCACAATACGCTGTTTATTGGACCTCCGGGTGGTGGCAAAACAATGCTTGCTAAGCGGTTGCCAACAATTTTGCCGCAGCTGACGTTTGAAGAGATTTTAGAAACAACAAAAATTTATTCTGTTGCGGGGATGTTGGGTAAAGAAGATCTGATGTTTATGCGCCCCTTTAGAGCGCCACATCATACCATTTCGCAGGCTGGTCTTGTTGGTGGGGGTTCCAACCCTCAGCCGGGTGAAATTAGCTTGGCGCACAATGGCGTGTTATTTCTTGATGAGCTTACAGAATTTCAACGCACAACGGTGGAAGCTCTGCGTCAGCCGCTCGAGAGCAAAGTGGTTAATATTTCCAGAGCACAATATGCAGTGCAATTTCCGGCTGCGTTTCTTTTGGTTGCGGCTCTTAACCCGTGTCCGTGCGGATATCATGGAGATGCAACCAAGCGTTGTTCGTGCAGCCTGCATGTTATTGAAAACTATTTAGGCAAACTTTCTGGTCCATTGCTCGATCGGATCGATCTTCATGTCCATGTGACGTCACTTTCGTACGATGAAATTAAACGAGATGCTGTAGAAGAAAAAACATCTGAGCAGCTGATGCAAGAAGTTGATGCTGCGCGTGCTTTTAGGGCGCTCAGGCAGGGTGAAATTCCCAATGGATTGCTCTCGTCGGACCAAGTTCAATTATATTGCGTGCTTACCGACCTGGCCGAAGAACTTATTAAAAAAATGTTTGATCGTTTGGGTTTGAGTGTGCGTTCGTATCACAAGTTACTTAAGGTTGCGCGTACTATTGCCGATTTTGAGCAGTCAGAAAAAATTGCTGAAAATCATATCAAAGAAGCATTCTCGTACCGATGTTTTGACCGTAAAAAGAATTAATAATGATTGTAGGAACAGGCGTTGATATCGTAAAAATTCAGCGCTTTGAGCATTGGGATACGTATTCAGATGGTGCTCTTGCTAAGGTTTTTCATTCTGCAGAAGTTGCTCGCTTTAGATTTCTTTTGACTGTAGATCGTTTTAAGGCAGTTCAGTTTCTTTCTTCGCGGTTTGCCGCAAAAGAAGCATTTTTTAAGGCTTTTTGCGACTTTTATCGTGCTGCAGGGGTTGCAAGGCCGCGAATCTCTTTTTTATTTTTAGCGCGAAGTTTGTATCTGGAGCAAACAGCAGATGGGGTTCCGGTAATTCCATCTGCTGTCCTTCTCTTGCTTTTCTTTGAGCACAGCATGCGGGCTTCAATTTCGATAGCGCATGAACGTTGTTGCGCGGTTTCATCGATAGTGCTTTGGGAAATCTGAGTTTTTTATTTGTAGAGTTTTTGTTTGGTTGGGCTTCGTAGCGCAGGGTTATGCTTGCCATAAGAACATGAAAATGATGTGTTTTGTAATTAATGTTGTTGAAAACTAGCGAATTTAGGTAGTCAGTCGGCTGTTTTTTGTTAAAATTTTCTCTTAAGGATTTTCTTTAGTTCCTTGTTCTCTCTTTGTACTTAGTAATGTGATATGCCGACTTGTCGCGTGCGACCTATTTTAGCGGGGTACATGCTTAAAATTTGTAGGTGTGGTGTGGTTCGTGGAGAGTATTATTTTCTGTAGTTATAAAGCGAAATTATGCTGTATCAAACTAAATTATTGAGTCCATTTAAAGAAGAAGATTTGTGTACAGCGTTAGAGCTGTTGCGTGCAGGTGAAGTTGTTGGGCTTCCCACAGAGACCGTCTATGGTCTCGCGGGTGATGCGCGTAATATTAATGCCGTTGAAAAGATTTTTGTCGCAAAAGGTCGGCCTCTTAATCACCCTTTAATTGTTCATATAGCTTCGTACGAAAAACTAGATGAATGGGCCAAAAATATTTCGCCTTTGGCGCGAACCTTGGCACAAAATTTCTGGCCAGGCCCTTTAACCATGCTTTTAAATAAAGCAGATTCTGTTAATAATGTTGTTACGGGAGGGCTTTCTACCATCGCCCTACGCGTGCCTCGCCATAACGTTTTCTTAGATTTATTAGAAAGACTTAATTCTGGGATCGCAGCTCCTTCGGCCAATCTGTATAAGCGCGTAAGTCCAACGTCTGCAAAACATGTGATGAGTGGTCTTTCGGGTAAGATTTCAGCCGTTTTAGATGCTGGTCCATGTGAGCTGGGCTTAGAATCTACCATTGTAGATCTTACGCATTCTCATCCGCGCATCTTGCGTCCCGGGCCAATTACTCAAAAGATGCTTGAAGAAGTTCTTCACATGTCCGTAGAAAATGTTGTTGCTCATTCTGAGCGGGTCTCTGGGAATATGGAAACGCACTATCAGCCGTACACAACAACAATGCTTATGACCATGCAAGAGATGGAAGAGTATCTTTTGTTGCCACGCAATGAGGGTAAACGGTTTGCCGTAATGCATTATTCGGCGCTGGGTGGTGTGATGGGCGCAGAAAAAGCTATTACCTTTAAACGCTTGCCTGAAACAAAAAATGAGTATGCTCAGTCGATGTATCAGTCTCTTCATGAGCTAGATGCGCTTGAAGTAAATCAAATTCTTGTAGAAAACCCTCCGCAAGATAGTGAGTGGAATGGCATTCTTGACCGATTGAGTAAGGGGTGCTCAAAAAAGCATCAAAATGTTTGAGATAGCGTAAGAAGCCTCGGGATGTTGCTTTAAAGCATTAAAAAAAGCCCGCAAGATCATTTGGCCTTGCGGGCTTTTTTTTGATAGGCAGAAATTTTTATAGCTCTGCGCTTTTATCGTCTTTAAAGGTGATTTCTTCTTTGTCGCCAGCTTTTTTATCTTCTGGTTTCTTATCATCTTTTTTGTCGTCTGACTTGGTTTCTTTTTTATCGTCTTTTTCTTCAGACTTGCTTGGTTTTTCAGACTTTTTATCATCTTTTTTGGATGATTTTTCGTCTTTAGATGAAGATCCGCCTTTCAGTGCGTCAACGTCTTTTCTGAGGGCATCGATTTGTTCGTTGTATTTTTCGCCAGCTTTTTTGAACTTATCTACAATCGTTTCTATGCCTGCGCCGGCTTCTTCCATCTTTTGTTTAACTTTTTTGAGTTTCATTTGGATCATAATGGTGGAAGCTGTTGAGAAAAGAAGCATTAAAACGCCTGCGCCCATTCCGCAATACATCAAAATTGTTTTAAATCCGCCGCTTTTAGCCATAGTAAAAATCTTTCACATACGGTGTTTTGTAATGCCAACAATGCTGACATTGGCGTGGTATTAAAGACAATAAACCCTTATTTTTCCTCGAGCTTGGCAACGGCTTCGATGCCAACCCATGAGAAGAGGATCGAGCATCCTAGCGTCATGCACGCGCACAGTCCGTACGATTCTATTTCTAAAAAACTTGAGAGAAGGAGTGAGAGCATAACGCCCCAGATGATAGGCTTGTTGAAATCAACTTGAGCTTGAACATAGTCCATTTGTTTTGTTTCTGTGATGTTGCTTGTCATGGTGCTTAAATCTGTAAGCGGCGATGTGTTGTTGCCCAAAACGGCTCCCGAAAGAATCGCACCTATGGTTTGGTAGATCAGCACGCTAGGGGCGAGATTTTGCAGTTGTGCAAGCATAGGAATTGCGATGGGATACAAGAGCGACATGGTGCCCCAGGCAGATCCAATGCAAAATGTTGTAAGTGCGGCAATTGCAAAGAAAGTTGGTGGTAAATAGTGCATGGAAAACAGGGGGAGCAATTGGTTTACAATAATTTTTCCAATGTGTAGGTCTTGCGCCACAATGCTGCCAAATGTCCACGAAAGGCTGAGCACAAGAATAGATGGCCACATAATTAAA
>JBEITS010000051.1:0-6942 GCA_040374805.1 Campylobacterota bacterium
ATGTTCCCAAAAAATGCTCGAGTTTGAAGCAGCCATTTCTGAAGATTGCGCTTCCTCGCTCAGCTCCAAAGAACAGGCGTAACGCTTTTGATGTTCCAAAGAGCAAAAATTTGGAAATAACATTCTTTTGCGGCATGCGGCTTACAAGCCCGCGGTAAAAATGTTCTTCGATTGCAAACCCTGTGTGTTGGAGCAATCGTGTAATTGTTCTTTTGCTGTGAACGCGTACATGGAATTCGGGTTCATCTTGTACGTTGCTAAAATAGGGAACCGTAATAACAAGTGTTCCATCGTCTTTAAGAATACGCTTGATTTCTGTGAGCGCTGCATGGTCTTCAAATAAATGTTCAATAACCTCTGCCAGAACAATTCCATCAAAGGTTTTATCTGCAAAAAAGGTTTTTTCGGTGATTGATTGAAGATAAAATTGCTCGATGCCCTCGAGCGGAACAATATCAAGAACCGAGACATCCTTACCTTGGGCTGTAAGTGTGGTGTAGTCGCGCTTGGTAAAATCACCAATCACAAGAATTTTTGTTTTGTTTTCCAAGAAGTTGCTGATGGCCATTGCGGGTATAAAGCCGTCAGGAGAAGAGCTATATTGTGCGGCGGTTGATTTTGTTTGTGCAGAGATCGGCACGCTTTTATCCGCGTTGTTGTGCAAGAGGTGTCATGAATTGTACGTAATGCATGAGTTTTATGGAAGAATTCGTTGCTTTGGATTGGGTAATTTTTTGCTATTCGTGTGATGCTCGCTGGCGGAGTTTTTTGATAAGGCTATGCCGTTTTTTTTCGTCAACTCGAGCTTGTTTTGCTGCGCGAGGAACTTTGGTTTTCATGCGTTTTTTAGGAACAACAACCGCTTTACCGATTTCTTGGGCAAAGCGCTTAAGAGCTTCAGTTTTGTTTTGTAGTTGGCTGCGATGAACATCGCAATGTACGGCAAAATCGCCCTCAAATGTTAGTTGAGATTGTAATTTATTCAGAATACGTGTTTTTTGTTCTTCATTTAACGTGTTTGTCTTGTGGATATTCCAACGAACCGTAACGCGAGAGTCTGTTTTATTAACGTGCTGGCCGCCGGGTCCTCCTGACCTGCTAGTTGTAATTTCTAGCTCAGAAAAGGGTATCGAAATGAGATGCGTTATAAAAAGGTCTGCGCTCATTTTTAAATTCTTTTGTGCGGATTTAAGGGGATGCAAAAACACTACAAGTATTTGTGCATGTTTGTAAGAAATTTGGCATCTATAAAACATAAAGCTTGTGCATAATCGTTCTTGTCAATGAAGTGCTTTTCTGTAAAACTCCACATTTGATCGCGTTTTCTAGGGTTTTTATAGAGGTTGTTATGAAGTTTTTTAGTGTTGCGCTCCGTGCGAGTTTAATAGTTGCAGTTTGTATGATTTTGTGTGCGCCCATTTCTGCAATGCACGGTCTGAGGCGTGTTGCTGGATTTGCATCTAGGGCGGTTTCATCGATTACAAAAACGCGTGAAGCTGTTGTAAAAAAACGTGATTGTTGTGGCGGTGGCTGCCCAGCATGTCCTTGGAGTGCGGGTTTGGTAAAAAGCTCAGCTCATTTGGCTCCTGTGCTTGTGAAGGAGCGACATTTTTTGCCCGTTCTTTTTTCAGAAAAAGATGAATGGAGCAGTATTTTTAGTACGTGGAGTGTGGGTACTCCGCACTGGAAATCGGAGCTGAGCTGGAAGTTTTACACACTCTTGGAACAAGAGATGAGAAAGACCTGGAAAAGTCATTCCATTGCATGGGAGCACAAGAATAGTTTTTCTCAGCTTACTTCAGACAAGGTAAATGCAGCTTTTGTGTATCTTGATGAAGATGCTTCCTTAATGTGTTTACAAAAAACTTTGCCTGATTATTCGGTGGTTTTTTGCTTGTCGGAAGATTGCTCGCGAGCTCGCGAGCTTTTTGCAGGAATTTCCGGTGAAAAATTCTTTGTTTCGATAGATTTTTCGGGGAAATATTGTTGTTGGTCTGGCGATGATTGCTGCCGGGTTTTTGAGGGACCGCGTGAAGCAATGGAATACCTTGCGCAGGAAGTTAAAAAAGATATCTCTTATAGAGATCTGTATGCGGGCCTTGATAGGTTGACGCGTGCAAGTTTAGAGATGGCCTGCAAAAATTAAGTGTTTTTAGAGCGAAAGTTCTGCAACTAATTTGTTATAGAACTCGCGTAAATCGACATTGATCTTAACGGTTTGGCCAATGAGCTCAAGAAAGCCAAGATCTGCTCCCCAGCGCGGGATAATGTGTTGGTGCATGTGTCCAGGAATGCTCGCTCCAGCTTCTCTTCCAAGATTGCAGCCAATAGTAAAGGCGTTAGGGTTCATGATTTGCTTAAGGCCACTAATTGCCTGAGCCGTAACTTCGGTCATCTCAGCGCGTGCTGATGCCTCAAGTTCTGTTATGCATGATACATGTTTAAGGGGCACCACAAGAAGGTGCCCCGATGTGTAAGGAAACCTGTTGAGCATAAGTACGCAGTGCTGATAGCGTTTAACAACGAATTGTTCTTCGTCGTTATGTAGGGCAATCATTCCACAAAAAACGCAGCCATCAAATTGAGGCTTTTCTTGTTTTGTTACGTAATTCCCGCGCCATGGTGCGTATAATATGCTTTTCATACAGTTTCTCTATTTTTTTAGCACGTTGCCGATCTCTTATTGTTTGACGACAGTGCTCTTGATGTACAGTTCTTTGAGTTGTTTATCGTCAAGTTCTGTTGGCGAGTCCATCATCAAGCAGCGCATGCTTTGAGTCTTAGGGAAGGCAATTACATCTCTAATCGAGTCTGTTCCTGCAAACATCATCGCAAGTCTATCAATCCCTAGAGCAATCCCACCGTGAGGGGGGAAGCCAAGTTGTTGTGCTTTGAGCAAGAAACCAAAGTTGCGTTCAGCTCTGTCTGGTGCAATGCCTAAAAGGCCAAACATGGTTGATTGCATTTCGGGGGTGTGGATTCGGATCGATCCACCACCAAGTTCTTCGCCGTTGCAGACTAAATCGTACGCGCGGGCAAGAATGGTTCCTGGGTTGGCAAAGTCAGCATCTTTTTGGGGAGAGGTAAACGGATGGTGGCGTGCATTCCAGCGTTTTTCATCTTCATCCCATTCAAGAAGAGGGAAGTCGGTGACCCAGAAGATTGCGTCACGCGTTGTGTCGATAAGCTTGTAGTGTTTGCCGAGTTCCACACGTACTTTGCCGAGTGTGTTCCAGCTGGGCTCGTAGCTTCCGGCAACAACAAACAAGGTGTCATTCGTGGTAAATCCTGGAATTTTACGTGCAACTTGATCAAAGAAGTTTTCGGGCAGGAATTTAGAAACAGGCGATTGGATAGATTTGTCTTCTCCAAAACGAATGTATAGAAGGCCTTTTCCACCAAGTTCTTTAATGGTTTTGTTAACCCAGAACTCAAGCTCCGAGCGTGAAAGATTTTGGTCTTTAAGACAAAGAGCCCCAACTTTTCCGCCTTGCTTGATAGCTTGTTGAATAAAGCTCAGCTGAGTCCCTTCGAACAATTCTGTTAAATCATACACAAAGGTATCAAAGCGCATGTCAGGCTTGTCTGAGCCGTATTTTGCAAACACTTCATCAAACGAGTAGCGTTTGAGGGGCGTTGGCAACGTTTTGCCAAAGAATTTTTGCCACAAGTTAGCCATAAGGCCTTCAAGAAGCGCATAAATCTTCTCTTCGGTTGCAAATGCAAGCTCGATATCAAGCTGAGTAAACTCGGGCTGGCGGTTGGCGCGTAAGTCTTCGTCGCGATAGCAACGGGCGATTTGGAAGTACTTATCCATGCCCGACGCAATCAACAATTGCTTGTAAATTTGAGGAGATTGAGGCAATGCAAAGAATTGGCCTGGATTGGTGCGAGCGGGGACAATAAAGTCACGTGCGCCTTCAGGCGTACTTTTTGAGAGTGTAGGGGTTTCGATTTCGCAAAATCCATTTTCGTGCATGTACGAGCGGATGGCAAAATTGAGTTCGTGGCGTAAGCGGATGTTTTTTTGCATTGCTGGACGGCGTAAATCCATGTAGCGGTAGGTTAATCGCAGCTCTTCTGAGGTGTTAAGATCGTCAACTTGGAAAGGAAGAGGGATTGCGCGGTTGAGAATTACAAGTTCATCAACAATAATTTCTACTTCGCCCGTAGGAATGTTTTTGTTAATAGCTTCTGGTGCGCGGTTTTTGACGGTTCCGGTTGCTGCAATTACAAATTCTGATCGAAGTTGCTGAGCAAGCTCTAGCAAGGGTTTATTTGTTGGGTTGATAACCAATTGAACAATTCCCGTATGATCACGCAGGTCGATAAAAACGACGCCGCCATGGTCACGGACTGTTGCAACCCAGCCAAGAAGGGTGTGCTGAGAGCCGGTAAGCTTGGTTGTAACGGCCCCGCAATATGCAGATCGTTCTAATTTTTCTAAAGACGTCATGAGGTTCTACCTCTTTCTGTTGATTAATAAAAGGTCGTTTTTTAGCTGTAGGTACGCAAAATCGGCCCTTAGCGGTTGGCTAGGGGCCGATAAAAGATGGCTATAGTATATCGGTTGTGGCGAATATGCGCCATCGCATACTCACCGGTTCCAGTATTTTTATAAACCGCTGTTCCATGAATAGCGATTAGAACTGGCAGGTTGCAGCAACTGTTGCAACAAACGCTGTATCTGTTCCCAGGCGGTAGCTCGAAGCAGGCCCAAGGTTTTGGGTGTCGGCTGCGGCAAGTTGTCTGAATAGGTCGCCTGGAAGAGCAACGCCCTTAATGTCTTGGTAGTATTCACCTGGTAAGAACATACCCATCTTAAGCGAGAAGGTTAAGTGTGGAATAGGTTCAATAGAGCTAATAAGATTCAGTTCTGTGCCCATAAAGCTGCGTGCGGGTTCCGATGTTGGAAGGCCGCTTGAAGCGTCTACTTTATAGGAAGGGAATTCTTTCCAGAAGAAGAGTCCATTTGTGTTGAACGAAAGCTTTTTGCTTTTTTGAGATTCTGGGCACCAGGTTGCTCCGTAGCCACCAAAAATTAAGTCGGTGAATGAGCTGTCTTCAAGTGCTGTATCTCCGCGTTGGAAGGAGAGAGGGCGTTTTACAGAACGTGAATCGAACATGAATGCGCTCTTTACGTATTTTCCTGTGTAGAATTCATGCATTGCAACAAAGCCTTTGTAGGTTTTGTTTGCTTCAACTGCATTTGGATCTGCATCACCAGAGACATAGCCAAGTGCGCCACTGAGAACAAGGTTAAGTGTGTTGAGGCGATAGAAGCCATCTACAACTCCCATAAAACCAGCATAGGTGTTTGTATAGGCTGGGCGTACGCGGTTTGATGCAGATTTAAATGTTGTATCAACGCCATCTACCGTAACATGGAAGACTTCGTCGTTTACAAGGTGGCGATTAGCTGCAAGTGCTGTTTTAAGTTCTGTTGATTGTTCTGCCGCAACATACGCACTGCCATTCCATTGCTGAATGTGTGTGTATGTGCCAACCAGGTTTTTTCCAACTTGAGAATCAGTTACATCGTTACGATCTATTTTTTGGAAAGATGTGTCGCCCATGTTTACAGCAGCTTCGCAGTCGATTCCCCATGCTTTGTTTTGTTGTACAACAACATGAGCCCCAAGTGTCTTTAAGTGACTTTCGCTATCGAGTTGACGATCGAAAGTTTGCCCTTTTGCACGGTTGTACATGATGTAAGGAGTAAGGGCGATAGCAAGATTTTCTGAGTCGATAGGCTTCAGTGTTGCTGCAAGAGCATACACAGTGTTGTTGTTGTCGGTGCCTGCCCATGGTGCAGATTCTCTGCCAATTTGGTTTGCCTTAAGAACAGAAAGCGTTTCTTTTGGTGTTGATCCTTTGTTTTCCAAGAAGCCAACGTAGGCGGCGTATGAAAAGCCTTTGCTTTCAACATCGCCAGCCAACAAGATGCCTGGAATGTTGAAGTCGTTACTTTGGCCGTAGGTTGCCAAGAAGTCTTTGGGTGAACCATATTCCGATCCCAGTGCGATTCCTCGTCCAAGTTGGAATCCTAACATCCCAATTTTGAAGAAGTGGATATCGTTGCTTTGAAGCCCAAAAATTGAATTCAAGGTTGCTTTGAACCAAGCTTCTTTAATCCAGAGCAAAGGTTTAGATGAATTATGGGAGTGCTCTCCAACAAGTGCATTGCCGAGTTTGATTGACTGTGAATCGGTGATGTTTGTTTTTCCAGCTGCGCCCATTACGGATTTATGGCGAAGAACAATAACCCCTTCAAGGGCATCGTGGCCAAATTGTTTTTTACCCGCTTTAAAGCTGTCTTTTAATTCGACGGTTGTTTTGAAATAACTGTATTGATCTGGAATAAGTTTGTTTAAGAATCGTGGTTGTTCTTGGTAGATATATTCTTGCTTTATCATTCCACCTTGTTCGCGGGTGAAATCGCGTTCGTCTCTAGGAGCAGAAACTTGTGTGCAAAGACCGATCAGGCCAGCTGCTACGAATAATGATTTTGAAATACTCATGGAAGTCTTTCGTTTGCAAATACGCTGAAAAACAAGACTTACGATAGTCAGGCTTCTTGGAGGTGCTAAAATGAAGTGTATCTTCTTTATCTTTCTTTATGAAGTGGGAACGTTCGCTCTGATGCTTAAAGAATCATGCAACGTACAAGTTTTTTATGCACATCGTTCTTAAGGTCCTTAAAAAGGGTTCGTTAGCCAGCGTGCTAACATACGAGCACGGGAAAATAATTGTGCGGTACAGGTCAGCAAGGCTTTATGCGCAACTTATGTTGGGTTCCTTGGTAGAGGGTGATTTGGTTGTTGATGCTGCTCGCACGTATCCTTTTTTGAACGATGTTCGATTGGTGTCTTCTGTTTCTTTAAAAGGGCTTCGCTCTCAATTGTTTTTGCATTTTATTTTGGACGCCGTGTACCTTTTCTC
>JBEITS010000019.1:0-11365 GCA_040374805.1 Campylobacterota bacterium
AGCTCAGTTGGTAGAGCGTCCGCCTTGCACGCGGAAGGTCAGGGGTTCGAATCCGCTTGCCTCCACCATACTTCGCCGCTCTTTAAGAGCTAAAGCGCAGTATAACGATCCAGCCTATACGGCAACAATAAACAGCCTTTGTTAATAGTAAAAACTAAAAAATATAGTCTGTTTTTATTTAGAACTGGCGCACAGTAAAAAATCTTACATGCGTCATAAAATTTGCAAGCATCTTTTTCTTGTTTGAGAAAAAGTTCAAAAATCTGCTCAGTCTATGGGCAACAATTAGGTCAACCTCTTTTAGGGCGTTGGCCTTTTTGCTTTAAATCGCTTGAAGTTTAGGTATGAAAATAAAAAACCACACAGAATCCGCAGTGGGAAATGTGTGGCTTTTTGATGTGTTTTTGCGTGTGAGCGTATTATTTGGCTACGCTTACTTTGCTGTGGCGGATGATAACATCGCCCAGTTTGTAGCCTTTTTCAAAGGTTTGAACGATTGTTCCGGGAGTGGCGCCGTTGCCATCAACTTGCATCAAAGCTTCATGAAATTCTGGGTTAAAAGAGCCTGTTGCCTCAATTTCTTCAACGCCCATGTCGGAAAGGCTTTTAAGTAAGTTTTTTTGGATGAGCTTGAAACCATCAATCATGGTGGCAATTGCGGGGGTTGCATCTTCGTTGATGGTTGGAAGTGAAGCGAGAGCGCGGTCCAAATCGTCGGTAAGCGGTAGAAATTTTTTAAGAACTGTCACGCGGGCAACATTCACCCATTCGATACGTTCGCGTTCTGTTCGGCGGCGAAAATTATCAAAATCAGCAGTTGCGCGGACAAGTTGTTCTTTTGCGGCAGTCAATTGCATGCCCATGTTGATAGACTCTGTGATGTTTTCAGGGGAAGATTCTGTGGTTTGCTCGGGTGTAACGATGTCGTTTTCAGGGTGCATCATGATGCGTTGTGCTCACTTTATCGGTTAAAAAAGTATGTGTTTTTATAACTCAGACTAGTTTAGCACGATTTGAGTAAGATTTAAGAGAGGGCGCAAGGATGAGCTTGTGCCCTCTCTAGGTTATTTTCAAAAATTATTTGCGGTTTGTTCTTGCAGAACTTGCAACACTCGCGCCTCCGCGGCGAGAGTCTGCGTCATCGAGTAAAACTTCTATGCTAGCAAGTAAGTGCTTTGTAGCAGTCTCTCTTGCTGCAATCGTAAAACGTGACCCTGCAACAGAGCGTGCATCGTCATCATGATCGTCACCTTTAATAAGTTCATGCAAGAATGAAAGTAAGGTTTGAACAAGTGGTGTGTTGGTCGGTAATTGTATTGCTGTTGCAAGGCTTGAAATAAGGGTTGGTGATGCGTCTTTCAGCCGACGAGCGATGCTTTGGAGTACTGTTGAAACGTCGGCTTTTTTAGATTCGCCATATCTGCTGGCGGCGTCTTCGCCCATCGCTTCTAAGCTTGTTGCATCAAGCCCAAAATATTCTGCAGCACCTTCCATCTGTGATGTAAGATTGATTGCAAGGGTATCAAGACCCATGGTTGCGCCATCAGGTCCGCTAAGGGTCACAAGGCTTCTAATGTTTGCAGCAAGAGTTTCTGCTGCTTGTTCAAGCGTCATACTTGGATTGAGGTGAGTTGTCACTACGGCTGCTTCTGTTGCTGCAAGCGCAGCTGCCACAGGATCTCCTCCCGGTGTTAAGGCCGCTGCTGCCGTGCTTGTAATAACATCAAGTGCAGCACGTCTGCCACAGCACCAAGCGCCTCTGGGAGCTTGCATGAGGGTTGATGAGAGTGACATAGCTGTGAGGAGTAAAATGCTTAAATTTTTCTTAGAGATCATGGTGAGTTCCTTTAGAAGGGCTGTTGTTTGTTGGCGCACTCTTTGCGCTCTCTAAATAATGACAGCTTGAAACGCCCAAATTCAATAAAACATGTGTGCGGTTTTAAAAAATATTGTGAGCGATTTGAAGTATGCTTGTTAAACGTTGATTTTTTTCGACAATTATTTTTTTGTTTTGAGTTGTGTGCGTTGAAATGTTTCTACTTGTCCATCAAAGTGGATGTATTTTTGCGATATTTAGGACGGATGTTGCAGTTGTGATAAGTTTTTTCGGTCAGGATCTCTCTGAATAAAAAAATTGACTTCGTGATGCGCATCGTTAACGTTAGGTTTTCAATAGTTTTGTTGTCCGTTGGTTTGTGCATGGAGTTGCGATGTTAGCAATCTTTTTCTGCTTTTTTTTGCTTGCGAGCGGTTTTTTTGTTAACAAACTTATCTTAACCACGCTGAGCCCAAGTATGCTTTCGGGTTTGCGGATGTTGGTTTCGGGCCTTGTTCTTCTTGTTCTCAATAAAAAATCGTATCGAGAGGGCGCGTTTAAGCGAGTTCGCCAGCACTGGAAAACTTTTTTAGCGATCACGCTTTTTACTAATTTCATCCCTACGTTGTGCAAAGCATATGCAATTAAAAATATGGTTACGTCAAAAGCTGCGTTTATTGGAAGTATCGATCCGTTTATAACTGCTTTTTATATGTATGTTTTATTCGCAGAAACAATCACCATCAAAAAATGGATCGGCATTTTGTTTGGTTTTGCAGGTGCACTTTTTTTAACAACTATGTCATCGCCCGTAGAAGAAACGCTGAGAGCGTTTATGTTTTTCTCGCTTCCAGAGATAGCCGCAATTGCTTCTGTTGCTATGAGCAGGCTCGGTTGGATTTTAGTGCAAAAAAAACTGAGGGCTAATGAGTTTTCTGCAGTTGATATGAATGGAATTGTAATGACCGGTGGAGGGCTTTTCGCTTTTTTGTGCATTCCCTTGTGGCAGATGATGGGATTTTCAGAGTCATTTGATCTTGTGAGTAAGCTAGACCTGAGGTTGACGTTGTTATTGCTGTACACAATTTTAATTGGAAATTTGTGCGCATACACGTTGTATGCATACCTTCTAAAGCATACAAGTTCCACCTTAATGTCGCTCGCGGGGTTTACGTTTCCTGTTCATGTTGCGATCTTGGGGTATTTTATTTTAGGAGAACCACTTTCGCCTATTCTGCTGAAAGCGGGGGCAATGATGCTTTTTGGTGTGGCAATTTTTTATTACGATGACATAGTCTCGGCAATGCATGTAGAAAAAAATACGAGTTCAAAAGGCTTTTTTAAGAAATGAAGGCTGGTTTTTATTGACTTCACTTCGATCGCGGATAACGTAAAAGATACAAGATGCGTTAGAAAAGACGCAGGGTGCTAATCTTTTGGGGTTCGAGTGGTAGCAATTTTTGTTTGTTTTATGCTTTTTGCAACAGGTATCTTCGCGAATAAATTAATCTTAGCAACATTAAGCCCAAGTATGCTTTCTGGCATACGAATGTTAATTTCTGGTCTTATTATTTTGGTTCTCAATCGTAAATCGTACCGCGAAGGGACATTTTCTCGGATTCTTCAAAATTGGCCAACATTTCTTTTTATAACGCTTTTCACTAATTTTATCCCAACATTATGTAAGGCGTATGCGGTTCAAAATATGTCGACAGCAAAAGCAGGATTTTTGGGTAGTTTGGACCCGTTTGTTACTGCTTTGTACGTATATATTTTGGCATCAGAAACACTATCGTTAAAAAAATGGATAGGCATTTTTCTTGGGTTTGCGGGCGCTTTGTTGCTGACAACCCTTACCTCGCCTGTTGAAACCACGTTGCATTCGTTTATGATTTTCTCGTGGCCAGAACTTTCAGCATTTGCTTCTGTGGCGGTGAGCCGCCTTGGCTGGATTCTCTTTCAAAAACAATTGCGAACTACTTCCTTTTCTCCCGTTGATATTAATGGAATTGTGATGACGCTAGGCGGGATTTTTGCATTTATGTCTATTCCGTTGTGGCGCTCTTTGGGTGTTAACGAAACGTTTGATATTTTGAGCAAGCTTGATACTCGGCTTGTGTTGTTGCTTGCCTACACAATTGGTGTGGGAAATCTTATCGCCTACAATCTTTATGCATATTTGCTTAAGCACAATAGTTCAACATTGATGTCTATTGGAGGGTTCACCATACCCATTTATTTGGCATTTTTAGGATATTTCTTCTTGGGTGAACCCGTTTCGCCGGTGCTACTTCAAGCCGGCGGCTTGATGTTGTGTGGCGTTTTTGTTTTTTATTATGATGATTTAGCACACGATCTTGCGTCTAAAAAGAATCTTCAATCTTGATGTTTTTCGGCGGCAGCCTTTAGTTCATGCACTTCAGCTTCAGAGAGCTTTCTGTAGTCGCCAGACCGAAGGCTCTCTAAGTGAAGAGATCCAATAGAAAATCTATGGAGCGAGATAATTTTATATTCGAGCTCCGCAAACATTCGCCTAATAATTCTGTTTTTTCCGCTGTGAAGCGCTACATCAAATGTGTTTTTCTTGTTCGGATAGATATCAATATCATCAAAAGCGGTTATTCCGTCTTCAAGCGTTATTCCTTTTATAAGAAGGTCTTCATCTTCAAACTCAAGTTGTCTGTTGAGCGTTACGCGGTAATGTTTGCTGATATTAAACTTGGGGTGTGAGAGTTTAAAGGCCAAATCACCATCATTTGTAAGCAAAATAAGACCTGTTGTGTCTTTGTCGAGCCTTCCAATAGGAAAAAGGCGTGCTTCGGCGTATGCATCTTGTACAAGATCAACAACGGTTTGCTCGCCATGGGGGCTTGAAGAGGCGCAAATAATTCCCAGGGGCTTGTTGAGCATCAGATAGACCATCTCAACAACAGTTTTGACTTCTTTGCCTTTGTAATGGACAACGTCTGTTGGGTGCACAATGTACGCAGGATCGTTATTGGTACGTTTATTGACTGTAATTTGATTGTTTTTAATAAGGTCAGCCGCATTCCTGCGTGAGCAGATCCCGGCAGATGAAATAAACCGTACAAGGCGCATAACAATAAGGCTCCAAAAAGTCGCATAATATTTTTCAGTGTGTCAGACCCTCGTTGTTACGGCAAGCAAACTTTGTGCTAAAAAGGTAGAGTTTAAGAGGGGTTTTGGGGTACAAGATATCCGTCAGCACGTTAAAACGTAAGGATCCATTGTTATGTCAAAATGCAGCTCAGGGTGCTCTTCTCTTAAATTAGATCTTCTTTCGGCGCATGTGCGACCTTCCCGCGTGCTTGATGTGGGTGCGGGGAAATTGCAGTATTCTCGCTGGATAACACAGCATTTTAAGGGTGTTGAGGTAACAGCTCTTGATATGCTTGTGCAAGAATCTCAGCCGCATATTACCTATATAAAAACAGATTTAGAGCAACCTATTCCCCTTGCTTCTGGTAGTTTTTCAACCGTTGTGGCGTTTGATGTGATTGAGCATATCGAAAATGAAGCTCGAATTATTTCAGAGATTGCACGTCTTTTGGAGCCAGAAGGCGTTCTTGTGGGTTCGGTACCGCATGATGATGATGGCTTTTTGCCAGCCTACAACGTAACGTTTTATCATCGTTCAGATTTAACGCATAAACGATATTATACGCTTGAAAGCCTTACGTTTCTTTTGGAAGATGCAGGGTTTGCCGAAGTGGTTGTGACCCCGGGTGGCGGGGTGCCGGCACATATTTTTGCAGAATTTTTTCCGAGCTTTTTGCGATGGCCTATCAAAAAATTGATTGGTTTATGTGTAAAATTGGGTCTTTTAAACAATAATCGACTTAAATCAGATCTTTTTTTTAGTGCGCGTAAAAAATAACAAAAGCACGTTGAAGGGTTGTGGGCTTCAACGTGCTTTTTGCTGTGTTCCTTAAATTATTCTTCGTGGGCTTGCCGATCGTTCGCCCAAAATGCCTTCACTGAGTTCTTTGGGTTCGATGGTAAAGAGTGTGTCTAAGGTTTTGTCTCCTAATGTTGTTTCTATAGCATCAAGTGTTGCAAGGCGCATGAGATTGAAGGTTTTTACTGCTTTTGGTCTAAAAGTTGCTCTAATTTCAGCTTTTTTGCGTTCGGTTGAGTCTTCTGAGAACGCCAGGTTGTAGGTGTAGACAGATGCTAACCCATAGCCGCGTGTTGTTTGTGCGAACCATGTAACCGCATGGGGAATGCCAGTGAATGAGGGGCCTTTGTCAGATTCTTGAGAGAACCATGTGCGGCATGTTTCTACGGATGTCTTAATGAGTGCTTCTCGTGAGAACGCTTCTGCAGTGCTTTCTGCGTGAGCCAAAAGGTATTTATTAAACCAATGGTTATAAATTGTATTAATGATTTCCCAGCCAGCAAATGCTGCTGATTCTTCAACACAGAGGTTGGCTGCTAAAACCATGCTTTCGCACAGGGTAAGAATGTAATGAGCAAGCATGTTGATCATGGCGGCCTGTTTTTGTTCGGCGGTTAGGCTTGAGCTTCCGAAATTTCTGAGTGTGTGGATGTCGTGCCGAACGATTTCAAAAAGAAGACAAAAATCGCCAGTACGTGCTGCAAGTGTTCTAAGTTCTTGTATTACAAGTTCGTTTGTTGCGTGTGTTGCAATAAGATTTTGTAGTGCTTGGTAATGGTAATGAGCTAGATGGCTTTTTATTTGGGCTAAAGCTACTCCGCTATTCAAGTCCAATCTTGGGTCAAGTTTTTCTTCTGCATTGAATTCTCTAGACCCTCTGCGCGCCATAGGTGTAGGAATTGTGTCTTCTGATGCATGTCCAAAATCTCCAGAATCTGGAAGTGGTGGGTGTGAAATTTCTGGTGCGACGGGTACAGATGTTTGTGCTCCTGCTCCTGCTCCTGCGCCTGCAGCTGGGCTATCATCGGTTCTTGCCGCAGCATCAAGGTACATTTGGGCGGGAGCGCCGGAGTCTGCTTCTGTTGTGGGGGCAGCTGCAGCGGCTTTAAGAATCTGAGGGATTATTTTTGATTTAGGTTTAGGTGGCGCTTGAATGAATGTTGTGCTTGCGATGAGGCTTACGGTGAGCAACGTTGTTCTGTGGAAAATTTTCATACGAGAGCTCCTTGTGGTGAGATGTTTTGTGTGTTTTTGCGTGTTGAAAGGGTGGGGCTGGGTTCTAAGGCCAGCCCCGATAGGTGTTAGTTCATGTAGAAGTTGAGTGCGGCAACAATACTAATCATGGCGAGGTGATGTCCTGCTGCAATCAAGGTGTCGGTTAAGCTTTCGCCTTTCCAGATGTGGTTTGACATAAGAGCAGGGAAAACGCCACCCAGCCATACAAGAGCGCCCGCTTGAAGCCCGTCAACAAGTGTATCGGGTGCAATAAGGTTGAAGAGTGCAAGTAGGCCCCATGTCATTACAAGCGAGTTGATAAATTCAGACACAAAGCAGTTTGCCATAGATCGGTTGGGTTCTTTGCAGGGGCTCATTAAGCCACCAAAAAGCATCGGTGAATACCAAAGTGCACCTAAAATGAGTGACGAAACGCCGCCGGCAAGAACTGTAAGATAATTAACACTGCAACATGAGAACATTGCGAACATAGGAGAACCTTTCCATGCGCGTAAGAATATACGCTGTGTGGTATTCGCAGTGAGATTGTAATGACGGGGTAAAATTTTTCAAGAAATGTTTAAAAGACGGTTTCGTGGTCGCAAACAGATGTGTGTTGCTGGTGAAAAAAAGAGCGTAGCTGTAGGCTGGAAACATCCTGTTTTTTCTATGAGATTTTTTCTATGGATTTACAACGTTTAGATCAATTTTTAGCACAACAACATTCATCGCTTTCGCGTACGGTTATCGCTCGCGCAATTCAGAGAGGGCGCGTTAAAGTGAATGGCACGGTTCGCAACAAGCCAGGTTTCTTGGTGCATAAAAATGATGTGATTGAGGCTGATTTAGCCCAAAAATATGTGGGCTATGCTGGGCATAAATTAGAACACGCGCTTGATCATTTTAACATTACTCTCACGGGTAAAATTTGCCTCGATTCGGGTCTTTCAACAGGAGGATTTGCCGATTGTTTGTTGCAGCGCGGGGCCAAGAAGGTTTATGGCGTGGATGTTGGGTCTGGCCAAATTGATAAAGTTTTAGCGCGCGATCCACGGCTAGTTGTGATGGAAAAAACCAATCTTAAAGATGTAGCATCTCTGCCAGATCGGATTGATTTTTGTACGCTCGATGTTTCTTTTACGTCTGTTATTTTGTTGCTCGATGCAGTGTGTGCTCTGTTTAAAAATGAAGCAGCGTCTGTTTTGGTGCTGGTTAAGCCACAGTTTGAGGTTGGGCGTAGCCATGTGGGGCCCAATGGTGTTGTGGCAGATCCGCGCCAACAAAAAGAGGCAGTGAGCCGTGTTGCAGCTGCATTTGAATCTCGTCTTTTTACTGTTTCTGCTCCTGTTTTGGCGCCGCGTAAGGAAGAGCATGGAAACAATGAATTCTTTTTGTATTGTGTTCGACCGGCCTTGGTGCGTTAAGCGTCTTGATGAGCTTGGTCTGAACTTTTTGGTGCTGTAAAATTTGTGCTTTTTTCTGCCAAGTTGTTGATGGCTGCTGCAAGTTCATTGCTGATGTTTGTTGCCTGTTGGTTTGCCTGCTCGTGAGTTTCTGCTTCTAAAAGTATTCTTATGAGCGGTTCGGTTCCCGAGTATCTTACAAGCATCATGTTGGGTGCTACCAGCGCTTGATATTTGATAAGAAGGGCATGGATTTCTGGTGTTTCAAGTGGGATTTTGGCGGCAACGCGAATGCTTTTAATTGCCTGAGGTTGGTGGGTGAATGAAGCAAGTTCTATGTTGTTGGTCATTAGCGCAGCATCGAGTGTTGCAAGTGCTGCAAATATTCCATCGGAACACATGAGGAACTCGCGTGCGATGATGTGTCCGGAGGGTTCTCCCCCTAAGTTTGATCCATTCTCATTCATTGTTTTTATAACATCGCGTTCACCCACGTTTGCGGCAGCAAATGTTCTAGTTTGATGAGCTAGCGCTTTGCGCAGTCCGCTATTGGACATGGTGGTTCCCACAACAGGTCCCTGGCGCTTGCGTGTGGGGTTGGTTGAGATGATAAACAGCAAATCGTCACCGGTTTTAAGGTTTCCTTGTGCATCGATTGCTATCACTCTGTCTCCATCGCCATCGAATGCAAATCCGCATGTCAGTTTATGTTCGAGCACCAGTGCTCGTAGGGCTGAGGGATGATTTGATCCACAATCTTGGTTAATATTTTTTCCGTTGGGAGATGTGTTAATTGCCACAACGCGTGCGCCTAAATGTTCAAAAAGAGCCGGTGCAAACGCGCTAGCGGCTCCATTGGCGCAATCGAGCCCAATAGAAAGCCCGGAGAGGAATCGAGGCGCAAAATGTTTTTTTAATGTTGTTACGTATTCTGCTGCAGCTTCGGGGTAGGGTGTGTATGTAAAACCGAGAAGAGATGGTTGCAGCGACTGCTCTAAGCATGCATCAAAAAAAGATTGAATGATGTGTTCATCGGTTTTGGTGAGCTCATGCCCTTGTTGCAGAACTATTTTTATTCCGTTGTCGTGCGCGGGGTTGTGTGAGGCGGTGATAATGATGCCGCAGCCAAAGTGAGCGTGTTTTGCCAGCAGTGCTACAACGCCGGGCGTGGGAATAATGCCTGCATCAAAAATGTGTGACGCTTGTGAGAATCCTGCCATTAATTCATGCGAAATGCGTGGCGATGAACTTCTAGGGTCTGCGCCTAACAGTATTTTTTTAGGCAAATTTTTGTGGTCAAGCCAAAGCTCAAGAGCCGTGCCCAGGGTTTTGAGGTAGTGCGTGGTAAAGGGGGCTGCGTTTGCAGCGCCTCTGATGCCAAATGTTCCAAAGGGAAGTTGATATTTCATAACGATTGCTCCCCCGGGGAGGGTTTCTGGCTTGCGGATCGTTATTTTAGGCGCAGGGTATAATTGCGACAACAAAAAAGAATTTTTTGTTGTAATCGTTGTGCGCCCATGGAATATGTTTCCCTTAAAAGGGTGAGGTGTGTGGGGGAAGGTTTTGCGCTTAGGCTTTGAGTAAAATTAATGCTTAAGCAAGCCTAAGAACCTTTCCCGTCTTTCTTCTTGGGGTTTAGAGGGTGCTTCTTTTCTTTCAATAAGGCGAGTATTAACGTTGCCATTATCATCATAGATAGTCTTTGCTTGAATCCATGTTGCGTCACATCCAAAATGTCCCTCGCGAAGGTGCCTATCTAGGTCTCCTACTGATGATGATTGTAGCCAATCGTCTGAGGAGGTTTGAGGGCTGCATGTTACTGTAAAAGGACAAGGTGTTAAAGGGGCGACTAAATCTCTAGCAGAAGTTCTTGGGGGGGGGGTGTCATTTGTTGTTGAAGTCTCGCTTGCGTGTGAGGCTGGGGATGAGGATACATCGCTAGGGAGTGGGTGAAAAGGGTGAAGGCGCGTGGTGGGGTTTCTGCGTGGCGTGTCGGAGCCTGATGCTGAGGTGCTTTCATCTGTTATGTTGCCTGAGGTGCCTTGAGGTTTTGCTGTGGCTCGAGTAGGAGAATTACTTCTAGTGAGTCTTTGTGTTGTTTTATGTCCTGTATTATGGCCAGTCGGTAAGGTGTTTTGATGAGTCCTTGTTATATTTCTACGCCTTGTTGCTGGCTGTCCATTCCCTTGTCCGCCGCTAGCAACTGTTGCGGGCTTTTCTTTTGAGTCTGTTGGGGGTTCTTGTGTGAATTCTGAAGCGAGGTGGTAAATGTGTTGCGCCGATGCGTACGTGGTTCTTGCAAGACTTGCTATTGCAAGAATGAGTGCTGCGCTGAGGTAGGGGTCGGCATTTTTAAATGTTTTTACGCGTTGAATGAAAAGCGGTAGGCCTTTTCGGGCGCGGATGTGGGCTTGCCGTGTGGTGGTTGGTCTAAAAACGTGGAAAAGCCGTGTTTGGGTGTCTTTCCAATGTACTGTGTTGGCAACTGTTTTTACGATTGTTTTGAAAGATTCAAAGCGTGTTGCGTGAGCGGGAAGTGTTTTTCGTGCTGCGCGTGCAAGGTCTGTTGCCGTTGCAAGGAGCGGGAGCGCGAAAAGTGTTATTCCTTGGCATTTTGCGTGGTGAGCCAAAGAAAAGGTGCTCGGTGCCTGTGCAGCGCCTGCGAGCAGCATGAATACAGCACTTGTAACAAGAGAGAGGATTGGGGTTTGTATAAAACGCATAAATGTTCGCTGGGGTATAGAAACAATAAGACAATCTGATCGCATCCTAAAAGAATACGGCAGCCTCACTTAAAAAATGTGGCTGCCGCGAGAAGATGTTAATTTATGCGAAAAATGCGTTTTTATGATCGTGCGAGTTTTCTATCTGAAGATTTATGGATCAAGTTGGGCAAAGTTCTTCGGCATAACAGATACAAAGTTGATTTATATCGTTGCCGTCTTCAGTCTTTGTAATTCTGATTGGATCATTTTTTGCTTCTGAGCATCTGACGTAAAGTGTGTGTTTGCC
>JBEITS010000098.1:0-3689 GCA_040374805.1 Campylobacterota bacterium
CAATTCATCATGCGTGCCATCTCCCACGATTTGGCCTTTATCAAAGACCAAAATGCGGTCCATGTTGAGCAACGTTGAAATTCTGTGGGCAATAACAAGAACTGTTTTATCTTTCATAAGATATTCAAAACTTTGTTGAATTTCGCCCTCAGTCACCGAATCGAGTGCAGATGTCGCTTCATCAAGAATTAAAATCGGCGCATTCTTTAAGATGGCACGAGCAATTGCAATACGCTGAACTTGCCCACCAGAGAGCTTAAGTCCCCGCTCGCCTGCAAAGGCATAATACCCACCTTCTTGCCGGACAATAAAATCGTGTGCGAACGCTAACTTAGCAGCTTCCATAACTTCTTGATCTGTCGCCGACGGTTTGCCATATCGAATATTTTCGATAATTGTTCGGTGGAAAAGCTGAGGGTTTTGAGGAATCACACTTGTCGCTTCTCGCAAACTACGCTGCGTCACCTTGGCAATATCTTGGTTATCAATAAAAACACCACCCTCTTTAACATCAAAGAGACGAATAATGAGATTAATAAATGAGGTTTTTCCACTACCCGAAAAACCAACTAAGCCGACTTTTTGACCACTTGGGATGGTGAGGGTTAGATGATCAAACAATGAACCCACAGCCGTGTGCTGAAATGTTACATCTCTAAATTCAATAACCCCCTTGGTGAGAATTAAGGGCGTTGCATCGGCAGGGTCTTCCATCTCGTGCGGGATAGAAAGCACCTTAAGAGCCATCCTGCATGCTCCTGTAGCTTTCTCAAAATCGCCTAATTCCTGCGTAAGGGCCCAGATATGATCTACGATGGCCATAGAAAGAGTAATAACAACGGCAAAATCCCCCACACTTACTTGGTGAGCTGCATACAAATGCATGGTAAGCATTACAGCTGTTCCTACATAGGCGGTGCAAACCAGTGTTTCTAAGATGCGCAAGCGGAGCATTGAACGATGAAAGAAATGGTCTTTCTCTACAACATTATCTAAACCTTGCCTGATATACGTCGCTTCATATTCATTTCGAGCAAAAAGCTTAACGTTGAGAATGTTGCTCACACTATCAACAAGCAACGCAAACACGCTTGTTTTGCTGCGAGCATACTCTTTTGAATATTCATTAATCGTGGACGACATGAAGAAATTAAGGCCCATAAAAACAAGCATCCACGCAGCAAAAAGTGCCCCCAGCTGAGGATGGACATAACACATGGTGCAAAACGTAAACACAACGGTGAAAAATTTACGCGCAAATTGTTCAACAACAAGCACAAGAATTCTTGAGACATTTTCTCCCATTTCAATCACACGGTTGGCAACCCCACCCGCAAAATGTTCTTGGAAAAAGCGATGCGAGTGAGCCTCTGTGTAGGTAAAAAGTGAGTGAACAATATCTGCCTCGAGCGAAGGGAAGATGTTTAAGCTTAAATATTCATAAAAACGCCACTGCAAACCCACCATCAACCACCAGCCCGCATACAAAAATGCCAGAAAGAGCATTGTTGTTACGTGGTTTGAATCGCTCATGTTGCACGCCGTAACAGAGTTGATCATAAACTTAAGCAAAACCGTATCAATAGAGGAAATCGCCCCCGCAAGAACCGTGAGCAACATCAACAACGTAAAACGGCCACGATATGGCCGCAAATAGGTAATAATAAAATCAAAAAGCCCCGATGGAACATGGCTTATCATTACAAAACCTCCAGAAATCAAGCTCTATCCTGCAGGAGCCTACCCAAAATTTCACGCCAGCCTCAAGCAAAGCTCCCACAAACTACCTGTCTTAAAAAACTAAATGCTCAAAAAACTGAAGATTTCTATCTTTTTTCCTCAGGCACTGGCACCCCGCTTGAAGAAAAGCCAAAACCTGAGAAACTGATTAAGTCTTTGGTAATCTTTTTTAAAAGAATCTAAACCACAATGAAAACTGTATTTGCTAAAAAAGCACTTTTTGCGCTTGCTCTTGCCGGAATGGCAACCTCAACCGTAAGCGCAGCAATCCCTGAAGGCGCTGCAACACAAGAAGTAAGGGAAGAAAACTCTATTGGCCGCGGCGATAAAACCGCTTTGTATGGTAAAGCAACCTGCAAACAAATAACCTCTTATCGCGATGCCTCAGGCAACCTTTTGGGCCAAGAAACTCGCACCGCTGAGCGTTTTTCTATTGAACTAAAAAGCCTTTTTAACGCAACACCCGTTGCCAGCTTTTTTTATGGACACGTAGAAGAACTGCCTGCAGCAGAACAAAAAATTGTTATTACCAGCCAAGACGCACAAAAATTAGCTAAAGATTTTACAAAAAAACGCGCACATTCATTCGTCAAACAATCAAAAGACCCTGTTCTCAAACAACTTGCACAGCTCACCCAAAACCTTACAAAAAAGGTCCACTTTGTGCTGGAGAGCGAAAAAGATGCAGAATCTGTGTATGTTTCTGTCGAAAAAGCACAAGAAGGCTTTGTAAATCTTGGTGGCCTCTTCACTACGTCCACAGGCCTTCACTACTTCCCTGTTACCCGCGTAACAATCTATGGCAAAACCCCTAAAGCCTCACCCACGCTGGTTAACCTTCTTAAAACAGCTGTGATTAACGATTCTTGGAGCACAGGAGCCAAAGTTGCAACAGGTGCCGCCGCCGCAACGGTTGTTGTTGGAGGCATTGCACTGACAGAAAATCCTATACGCAACCTCCTATTTAACAGCGATCGTGGCGACGACTCAGGCCGCCGCGGGCCGGCTGCTTCAGCAGAGCCTTGTTTTAAGCTCAACGCAGGGGTGTTATTACAGGGAGTAGTAGTACCAATCTTACCGTCGCTGTTGAATAAGCGTATTCCTTACCAGAACATCTTTACCCTAACCCCCAACCAAGCACTTGATCCAGATCATGTTTACGCACCAGGCACCAAAAAAGACACTCCCCTGATTATCATCGAAAATGCACTTTTAGTAGGCGATGAGACAGGTGAGGATCCAAAGTTTGCAACATTCCGCGCAACTCAACACGCAACCTTTGTCGCTAACGCCCTTGCCCGCGCGCTCAACCCTGCAAATAAGGTTTTAACCCGCGCAACTAAAGTATTTGTCGCGTACGAAAATGACTTTAAAGGCTCCATCGGGAGGAGAGCTCTCATAACTGAAGAAAATGCAGTTGGCTTAGACAGAGCCGGCTGGAAAATAATTAAGCTCGCGACTGAAGATCACACAAAAGACGCAGATTCTCCATTTTTCGTACAGAAAAGTCTTAAGGATACTACAATCTATTCATATCTTTTCAAACAGAATTACTTGACAGCAACTCAAGTGGAAAAGCTTGCTGCACACCTTGTAACTATCATTAAAGGATTTGTGACCCAAGAAGCATAAAACCTCTTTACGCAACTTACACCCCCAAGAACCATAAAAAATCTTGGGGGTTGTTTTTTGTCATGAGAGACAAAAATATGTTTCTTGCGTACCTTAGAAAAGTGCTTTTGGCCAGCACTGCACACCCCCCCAAAAAAATATGTAAAAATCTGAAACAAGGAACAACCTATGAAAACAAGTTTTGATGTTATCGTCATTGGCGCGGGCCACGCGGGCTGCGAAGCTGCCTATTCTGCCGCAAAGATGGGGAGCGCAACACTGCTTGTGACCTTAGAAAAAGACAAAATCGCCATGATGCCCTGCAACCCTTCTATCGG
>JBEITS010000121.1:0-2411 GCA_040374805.1 Campylobacterota bacterium
ATTTATGGCTTAAACAAAACCTACAAAGAGTTTCCATGAATTTTTTTGAATATATCTTTTTTATTATCTCTGGACCCGTAGGCATGCCTCCACGATCAGATAAAATCTTCTGGCTTGCCAATATTTTCGCTCTTATTTACCTTCCACAAGGCTACCCCATTGTCTTGGTTGCGCTTGGGCTGGGAACTCTTAGCCTCATGCTAAACTTCTATCAAGCTTTAACCGGCACACTGATCACCAATGGGGCATTTGCAGAATTTGATGACCAGACATCCGAGCAAATCGATGAAGTAACCAAACGTAACGGCGTAACAGTTGTAAAAAAAGCACTTGTGACTAATTTCACCGTTCCCGTGGTTATGATGGGCCGATCCAAGTTTAATGCTGAGATTTATGCCTCGAATCATTGGTTCCAGGATGATGAAACCCGAAAGCATTTTACACCAATGCTCGAAGGGGTTATCGCAAACACACACCGAGCAATGATACTTCTGCAAGTTATTCCTGCTGTTTTTTATGCCGCTTGTTTATTTGCGCTCTTAGCAATCAAACCCTTTCTAATGGTAGCAACGCCCTACGGATTGTACGTTTTAGTATTTTTAAACACAGTTCTAGAGATTCCAACAAGCTATATCACTGCTGCATACCTACGCTATTCCACGTACCAACGAGACATTGCCGCCTCTCGCGCAACATCACCTCAGGCGGTGCAAGATGCTATCGCCTACTTTCAAGAAAAAACCAATTACGACAACAGTGTGGCAAGCATGCCTGACTGGAAGCTTGTGCTACCAAAAAACTCAGACCGAATCGCTCGACTTGAACTCATCAAACAGGACAATGCTTCATGAATATTCTTGAATACTTCGGAATGGTAGCTGCGGGGCCTGTTCCCGCTAATATGTATTACGGGCAATGGATGCTTTTTGCTAACTATTTAGTACTCTATTATCGCATGCCAGAAAGCGAGTGTTCTCTTCCTCTTGTTGTGCTTGTGCTGTGTATTTGCAACCTCATTTTAAACCTTTATCAGGTCTATACGCAGCAAATGCTAACGGGTAACCCTCTTACTGCAGAACTAGAACCCGAGCTTTCTGACCATATTACAAGCCGTGCAAACAAACATTATGTGACCGTTGTTAGCAAAAAACTTGTCACAAACTTTCCCACCATCAACGCATTTTGTGCACGGTTACGACACAACGCAGAAATTGTAATTTCACACCACTGGTTTGAATCTGAAGAAGGTAAAAAACATCTACATTGCATTCTTGAGCATGAATTTGGACATGCCGCTCATAATCATTCACTTAAACGGGCGCTTTTCAGCAGCGCAGGATACATCGCAATAACTATCAGCATGTTTACCGCATACGCATGGCTGTTTCCAACATGGACCTATAGATACCATGCCGTCACAGCTCTCGGTTTTGTTGCAACCACAATCCAAGCGTATGCGCAAGCTTGGTACACCCGGCACACAGAATTTGAAGCAGACGCATTTGGCGCAGCAGCAAGCTCCCCAGAAGAAATGCGGGATGCATTGTTATTTCTAGAAAGCAAAAATCCTTACGACTTGCTAACAACCAACATACCTGAATGGAAACAAGGCACTCACCCCAAAATGTCCAACCGAATAGCTCGCCTTGAAGCCATGAAGAAAGCTCAATAATGGTCTCGCTCCTTTTATTTTGGGAAAAATTCCGCCTCTTTATTGCATCTCCTGTTGGATATGTCCCGGGGTACGAAAACTACCTTGAAGGTGCTTTTTACCTTATTTTCCCCGCACTTTTCCTTTCAGCGATATGGAAAACGTATAAAACACATCCTTTTGGGATCATAGGAATTGGACTTTCAGGTTCTGATGAAGCAAAAAAGACATCTCTTGCCAATTTATGGCTTGGGCTATTTTTACTCTTTGTAGCCCACCTGGGACTCAACATTTATTCAACAAGTAACAGTATCCCAGCAGAAGTTGCACACGCTCACAAAACAGATCTTTCCATTGCTCAATCTAACGATTTGGCAGAATTGGCACACAAGCATAGCATAACGCTCAATCACGCCTGCTGCATTAATCTAAAAAACTTGGAAATTTATGTTGTCGGCTCAACAAATAACGCAGTTTTTTATATTTCTGAGAGCTGGCTAGATTCGCAAGAAACATACAATAACTTTTTAGTTCTTGCAGAGCGCCAACTCATACGGCTCAACAACACCTCTGAGATGCAGCAAAATATTGTTCATAGCAGCCTCTTCAGCCTTCACTCGATAATGCTGGCACAACTCTATCTTTTCCCACTCACCTCAGTTTTGTTTGCCAATATGGCAATCTGCAACCTCACACTGACGCTAGGTGCCGCCTGCAAAAACTATATTTGGAGCCAATTTTACCGCATGCAAACATTCAA
>JBEITS010000116.1:0-2700 GCA_040374805.1 Campylobacterota bacterium
CCGCAGCCATTAAACTTGCATATATTTCATCTGCAAATGGAATGACGTATGGCAACGTTTCTACGCTTTATGGCCTTGCAAAAGACGGATTATTACGAGGCTCAAGCATGCTGTCTATTGTCAACTCGAACAATCGACCACTCGTTGCAGGCCTCATTCAATTCGTAATGATTTTTGCACTGGGAACATTAGTTACCAACGTTGTAGCTCTTGCAAACCTTACCAACCTTGCAGTCTTGCTTGTCTTTGTTCTTTCAACGCTTGCATTACTTGCAACACTGCGCAAACAAGCTCAATGCTCAACGTTTGACTGGATCGTTGGAATACTTGGGTTCTGCGCAAGCTCTGGCCTTGCCGGCTATTCATTTTTCTCTTTAGGAGCAACATGGGCTGAACGTGCATGGGCAGTATCTCCCCTTGCAGGACCTGTTATCCTTTCGCTCTTGATGTACAAACCATTACTTGCAACAATCAACCCCATCAAGCCTGCTGCAAAACAAAACACAACGTTCTAGATAAACACACAAAGGGGCGTGGACTATTCCATGCCCCTTTTATTCATACCTAACCGACATGGAATGTAAGCAATGAAGCTTTCTCTTGCATGGATTTTTGACCATATCAACGCCAGCCTCCCCTCACAAAACATCGATGAACTTGTAACAAAATTTAATGAAGTTTCCGCAGAAGTTGATGGAATTCATTATGTTTCATACGATCTCAAACAATTATTTGTAGGCATTGTTAACGGCACGACTGCCACCGCAACAGAAGTCTTTATTCCCGAACTTTCCAAAGCGGTAGAACTTCCACTCCGCAAAGACGCACAAAGCACATCAAAAACTCACCCTTCGTACGTGTACCTCATCAAACAAACCGAAACTGGCTTTGATTGGACAAATCACACAGACTTTGGGCAAGACAGAGCAACCCCAACACCTTTAATGGATCTTGAGATTAAACATCACACTGGCTCATGGCGAGACCTTGTGGGAACATCAGATGTCATTTTAGAAGTTGATAACAAAACTATTACCCACCGTCCCGACATGTGGGGACACAGAGGCTTTGCGCGAGAAATTGCAGCATTTATGAATTTGCCGCTCAAAGAGACCTCAAGCCTTATCGCTGACCTTGAAAAACTTCCCTCAAGCACAAAACCTACGTTTACGGTTAATGTGCAAACACCTGGCTGCAAACGCTTCATGCTTGGCCACATTTCACAGATCAACAACAATCCCGCCAACTTTAAAATGGCATTTAGAATCATGCGGCTTGGCATGAGAAGCTTTAATGCGTTAGTTGATATAACCAACTACGCAATGCTCGACTGGTCGCAACCAAGCCACGCATTTGATGCATCAGCAATTGATGGAAATAGCTTCATTATTCGCAATGCTAAGCCTGGCGAAGAAATTACGCTTCTCGATGGAACAGCACGTACACTCGATGAAAATGACATGGTTGTTGCATCACCCACAAAAATTCTCAGCCTTGCAGGAATTAAGGGCGGGCTTTACAGCGGGGTAACCGAACAAACAACGTCGCTCGCTCTTGAAGTTGGAATCTGGGACGCCACAACAATCCGCAAAACAGCTTTTAAAGTAAATTTACGCACCGATGCAGCAGCTCGCTACGAGAAAACTCTTTCTTCCGATCAAGCAGCAGAAGGCATGGCACGCATTATTTTTCTTGCTCAAGAAATTGGACTCAACCCCGTCATCACAGAACCAATTATCGACATAAAAAACGCACCCTATCCCCAAAAAACCATCCAAATTTCGCACCAATTTATCGAACAACGTGGCGGCATTAAAATCACCCGTGAACACATTACCAGCATTTTAGAAAAGTTAGGGTTTAAGGTTTCTTCTTCAATTTTATCGAGCGAAAACACGCTTTACGATGTTGAGGTTCCACATTGGCGCGCATCTAAAGATATTGCAATCGCAGAAGATATCTTAGAAGAAATTGTAAGAATGTATGGCTTTAACCGTATTCCCCTGAGCCTTCCAGCGCACTCTAGTCCGCCTGGCTCGATGCACAATCTTCTCCACGAGCGATATTTACGCAGATACCTTGCTCAATCTGCCAACATGCTTGAGCAAAAAAACTACTTGTATTACGACTCTAATTTTACCGATCAATTGGGAATTGATATCACACAATGTCTTTCAATTATCAATCCTGTTTCAGAAAAACTTGCACATCTTGTTCACTCGCTCATCCCTGGACTGCTTAAAAACGTTGAAGACAACACGCTTGAATACGATGAACTTGCATTTTTTGAATCCAACACAACATGGACGCCCACAGAATCAACGCACCTCGAGCAACAGCGCCTTGCAGGAATTTTCTTTTCCAAACGAAATCGCCTAGATTTCTTCGACAAAAAAACCATTTGTTCAAAATTGTTTGAAATCTCAGGATATAAAAACTGCACCTGGAAAACAGAAAACACTCCCACCCACCCTTGGATTGATGCAACCCAAACAGCAACCATCTGGCATGAAGACGCAATGGTAGGATATTTTGGATTTGCAAAACCAAGCCTACTCCAAAAACTTGGTGGAACATTGCCCGAAAGTAATGCCATCATTTTTGATCTTAACTATGAGTTTCTTAAGGGGCCTAAAAATACAATTGTTCGCTTCCAACAACTGCCGCGCTATCAATCGAGCTCATTTGACGTTTCCTTCC
>JBEITS010000066.1:0-5705 GCA_040374805.1 Campylobacterota bacterium
ATTTTTACGCGTTTCAAGCAAAATTGAACAAAATCAATATTCACCTTCAATCGGCTTTAAAATGAATATTAATTGCAGAATACGACCAAGAAAAGCCATCGATGAAAAAATTATTGTTATTATTTTTAATTTTAATAGGTTTCTCAGCAAAATCTGGGCCTCTTGAATCTGCCGCCTTGAGGCTAACAGAAGCAATCGAAGCTGTTGGGAATTTGGAGGCGATAGAAGTTGCAGAAGACGCGACAGCAAGTCATGCAGCTACAAATCAGAAGGAAGCACTTAGAAAAATTCTTAGCATGGCCGTCAGCCTAGCAACAACCCCTGAAAATCGCTCCGAAAAAAACGTGAAAAGTCTTTCTGAGGAATGGATAACTTTTATAGCCCTGGATAAACATTTATCATCAACCAGAAGTAACCGCCTTGAAAACAAATATCATGATATCTATATAAAAACTACTCTTCTTATTGAGGAACTACAACAAACAGAGCCTTCTGTAGATTATTCTTCTCGTCGTCCCGCTACTCAAACTCCTGCTTACCACCCTGTAATTGTCTGCCCCCCCTCCAAATTTGCCTGCGGAGCAGGATCTGATGTTAGCACAGCCCCTCCCACAGAAAGTCAATGTGGTGCTGGATCGGGTTCCGGCATCGGTGAATCTGCATCCAAGGTTGAAGAAGAAGATTTGTTTGTTGATTTTGAGCGTTATTTCAAAAATACTTTTCCAGATGTACAGCTTTGGGATGAGCGACCAGAGAGCCTAAAAGGAGAAAATAATTTTACACTTTTCCGCTGTGAGTATGCCAAGCTTAACCCACCAAAATACTATCTGGCCCTATGTCGTTATATTGCCCCCTTAATTGATAGTGGTTTTAAAGGTTTTGTTGGTGCTTTTTTAACTGAAAATGCCGCGATACTGGCAGACCCGTTATTAGCCGATAAGTTAAAAAAAGCTCGTAAAGCAGATATTCATTTTATATTTTTTAGTAAAGAATTGAATTTAGCACAAAAAACAGTACGCCGCGAAGCTAAAGGCTTTAGTATTGTTAAAGTTAAAAACGATGCTTGTACAATAGCTCATGCATCTAGAGCCCTCACTAAAGCGCTGCAAAAGCTTTTTCCACATCGAAGCAAGCCAACTACTAAAAGAGTGGATAGGTTTACTACTGCAGGAGGTGAAACTCGCGAAGGTCATAGCAGACATGATTGGAGACCTTTTTATCGGACTGATGTGTCATTTTTGACTCACCTAGGCACTCACTTTATTAGCCTTAATAAGGTACCCGACGATATTCTAAAGCATACGTATTTTAAACGTCACATAAGAAACTTGTCTCCAGATAATGAATATTTACTGAGTAATTACCTGAAGAGCTACCTCCGTAATGAGTCCACAATACGCAAACACGAAAAAAACGAAGTTGATGCTTCTACGCTTGAAGATTATAGTGATGAGCTTTTATTCGAAATATATGTGATATTAGCTGCCTTGGATGGTGCCTTTGAACAAACTAATACTTTGATGTTGTCCTGTAAACCTGGAGATACTCCACAACTCCATGAAAAATTAAAGTTCTATAGGTTCCGTCTTCTAGTCCTTAAAAAGGAACTACAATCGTTTGACGACCAACTTTCGCTGCTTGAAAAATTGGTTAAAAAAAGATTATTAAGTTCTTCAGAAAGGATGCACGGTTCATCAACGAGTACTCTTAATGCAAGCAATTACTTCCCTTCTGGTGATGACCTGAAGTTGTTATATACTTATCTTACGGAGAATAAGATAGATTGCGATCAAATAGATATTATAGATGGGATTTATATTCCAAGGATTTATTATGCTAATCGTGTTGGAATACTACGTTCTTATAAGTCCTATTCATTACAATATATTAATACGATTACCATCTCAATATTGTCTGTTGAAGAGCACGTCGACCTTGCTCAATCACTACAGAATCTTGCTGATAATGCTAAATTATTCCATTCTAATTCGCTCTTCATAGAAAACTTATTAAAAATATTAATCGTATGTAAAAGCTTAGATCCTATGATCCGTCAAATTGATACATTGATCTCTAGAGTTAAGATAATGGACAACAATGCAACACCTCTTTTAATTCTTGATAATTTAAAAAAATACTATGAAAGTTGTCAGGGTTTTCCAATAGACAGTCCAGATCTTAGAAAAATCATTGAAAAAGCAGAAGCAACAATACAATCATTACGAGCAGACAACCTTGCTTCATCTGACAGAAGATTTTCCTCAACTCCCCATGAGACAACACCTGCCGGTGGCGCAGGATTCGCCATAGAAGATTCTGAATCTGATGACGACTCTTCTGATTATGATAGTAGCGAGGATGGCGATGAAAGTGAGTCATTTAGGGCCTCTATCACTGCTAGTCTTGATACATCAAAACCCCTTTCTCCTCCTTCAGTAGTTGAAGAAGAAGATGATGATGATGATGATGCATAAACTCTAAATCTGCCCACCCCAGGAGCAACAGCCCCTCTGTTAAGACCATTTAAATTTGAACCGGCCAAATTAGAAGATTACGCACATGAAACACTTGCTGCTATCGCAAGCTGGGAGAGGAGCGGTTCTAATACCACAAAAGACTCAGACCAATTAAATCTCTACCTAATTCGATCTTCACTGTAAAAAAGACCCTTTTGAATGCGCTCGATGCCCAATTTTAAAATAGGGACAATGTCTGCAGGCAAATCATGTACAGGAACCCATAAAAGCTCAGAGCATTTTTCAGGTTCATTATTGACCGGCTCGCCACTCCAAACATCTACAAAAAAGTAGGCATCAATGCGCTCTTCACCCTCTGCGTTGGTGCGGTTCATTAAATGGCACGGTTTAAGATTTTCTGGCAAAACCACCAGGCCAACTTCTTCAACCGACTCTCTAATAGCAGCTTGGGAAAAGGACTCGCCCTTTTCAACATGTCCACCCGGAAGACACAGTAAGCCACTGCCCCACGCGCCCAGACGACGCCCCACAAGCATCGCATCGCCACGGCGAAAAATAACAAAAACGGCTGGAATAATAGAATTACGCATACAAAAATAGCTTATCTCTTGAAGCATTAACTTCTTATTATCTTAGCGTACAAAAATAAAAAGAGGGAGAAGCTGCAACCACAACTCTCCCTCGTAATTTTAAGCAAAAATTAGAACCGCTTAATATCCCGCACAGTGCGCCAGTAACTTGCAACAACTTTCGTCGAACCTGTTACAGCAACTAATCCATGTCGCTCATCAACAGCAGTCTTAGCTTCTTCAAACGCTTCTTTAAGCGTTGAAAACGCACGTGATGCAATCCCCAATTCTTCAGCTGCTTTTACAAGCATATGAGGATTGTGCGAAGCATCACCGCCTGGCAACTCGATAAAGAAAACTTGCCCATTAATCTTGCGCAGCAAATAACGAACCATGCGTAATGTTTCGTCAACATCAACGCTCATTCCCAAGCCCATCACAAGGGCAAGCCCCTTGAGTGGGCGTTGATAATGCAACAACCTGACCCCCAAGAAAAGATTGCTCAAGGCATCAATATTATCTGCATTATCCAGCAAAATCGTTGGCTTTTCTTTATCCAGAAGCTCAAATCGACCACGCAGAAGATCAAACTTTTCTGCCCAGAACGCTTTAAGCGTTTTTACAGGATGCAAAAGAGCTTGTTTTTTTGCTTCAAGCGTTGGTCTACCGCGCTGACCTTGCTTTGCGGTAACCGCATGTACTTTTAAAAAAGCAGAAGATGTTTCTTTAACTTTTTCAAGATACATGTGCGCAATACGCTCACCCAACGAAGCAGTCCTACCAAAAAGCTGCTCATAAACATACGGAAGCTGAGAAAGCTTGCGCAGCGGCATCGCCCAATTAATGTTGCTAGCAAGCGCAAAATCTTTCATTTTTTGCAAACGAAGTTTGCTTTGCTCTGCTGAGATCACCCAAGCACCTGGACGCGCAAGCGCAACCATATCCTGAGCAACCACATCAAGATCGCTTCCTAAAATTTCAGCATGATCTGCTGCAATACGCGTAATCGCAACAATTTTTGCATGAAAGGCTGCTGTAGCATCGTATCGCCCCCCCGTAGAAACTTCTACAAGCGCAACACCAATCTTTTCTTCTACAAAATGCACCAGAGCAGCCATCGTTGTAATTTCAAATGTCGTTGCTTGAATTTTTTCTCGGTCACACGCCGTAAGAACTACAGAAACCGCTTCTGCAAATGCTTTGTTGCTAACAGCATGCTGCTCAGAACAAATGCGCTCATTGTACGAAAGAACATGCGAAGAATAGCAGGCACCCACCGAAACACCTTCTTCTCGCAGCAATTTTGCTGCAAAGTGAACGGAAAGGCTCTTGCCATTGCTGCCACCCACCAAAATGATATCTATTTTTTGCGAAATAAAACCTAAGGCCGCATCAAGACGCATCATGCGCTCAACCGCCTTAGGACCATACTCACTCGATTGTGCAGTTTCTAAGCGTGCAACAATTTCCCCATAATTAACGGGTTTTTCGAGGAGTTGCTCTTGTTTAGAGAGCGAAGAAGTACCTATGATCATATATTTTTCCCCGGCACAACAACCACTACGTCATATGAGACAAACAACATCTCATACTGTAATAATGGCCCCTGTGAAATGCTCATTGAGTAACGCTTTTGATGTTAAAATCGTCACCGCACCACGATAAAAACTTTTTCCCTCACTGTCAAAGCTTTCATAGTTTATCTTTATAAAAAACGCCAACTGGCTTAGAATTGGCGTTAAGTTCATCAAAACGACACTTTTAGAGCGCGGCCGTGGAAATGTTTAAATTTTTTATTCAACAACTTACACCCAACAAAAACATCTTATTCCTCGCTCACAAAGACCCCGACTACGACACCGTTTCTGCCTGCGCAGCTCTTGCGCGCATTGCACAATCTTTTGGCTGCACCGTTGAAATTGTTGTTCCCAACACAGAACCAATCATCGTTGAACACTTAACGATCCCCATCCAAAGCGCAACATACAAAAACAAACCCGAACTTGTTGTGGTGTGCGACACCAACAGCGTTAACAGAATCTTTTACCCCCAGGAACTGCGCAACATTCCTCTCGCACTTTTTGACCACCACCAAGGTGGAGACCTAAATGCAACATATCGTTTTGTAGAAACAACAGCTCCCAGCTGCTGCGACATGGTTGCCAATCTTATCGCGTCATACGATAAAAAATTACTCACCCCAGAAATTGCCCAAATTTTGCTCGATGGAGTTGTCTCCGACACCCTTTGCTTTAGAACAAGCGCGGTGGCACCCGAAACATTCAGACGAGCATCCTTCTTGCTAGAAGCAGGCGCATCACCGTTTATCTCACATACACGGCTCGTTCAAAAACAAACACCCGAAAATTTTATGTTCAAAACACAACTCATGGCACGCATGCAAGTTGATCATGAGGCTTCATGCGCGTACCTCATTGTTTCAGAAAAAGAACTGCTCGCAGCAGGAAAAGATAGAAATATTCTTGAAGGGGTGGGCAACGAAATGCTCTCTGGCATGATGATTGGAATAACTATTATTTTATTTGAGCTCCTTGATGGAACCACCAAGGGAAGCATGAGATCGTACACGAAAAACTGCTACGAACTTGCACGTGCTCGCGGCGGTGGCGGACACCTTGCGGCGGCAGGCTTTACATCA
>JBEITS010000005.1:0-19043 GCA_040374805.1 Campylobacterota bacterium
CATTTTTCATCAACAAAAAAGCGCTTTCTGAAGTTGCAAAAAAACTCAAATACTCCTTCCATCCTCTGCCACGCAAAACAGCGAGTGCTGAAGAATGTGGCGAAGAAAAAGCAACCAAAGCACTATGGATTCATAATGGAACATCATTCACCGAACGAGAAATTGAAGTAGGAATAACCGACGACACAAGCTATGTGGTCATTTCTGGTCTTACGGCACAAGAAAAAGTGTTAATTGATGTTGATGAAGCTAACGCCCTTGATGAAATTTATAAAAAGATCTCAGAAAGATAAAAGACCATGACATCGCTAATGCTTTTTTCGACCGCTCTTCGCGCGCTCAGATACCATAAGATCCGCACGGTCCTTACCATGCTGGGAATTATTATTGGAATTGCAGCGCTCATCACAACAATGGCAATAGGAAAAGGTGCTCAAAAAAAAATTGAGGCTGAAATTTCTGCACTCGGCGACAACTGCATGGTTTTATATGCGGGTACCCCTGTAAAAAGTAAAAATGCTGCAAAACGAAATAGATCAACTCAGGCGATGCGTCTGAGCGACATGCATTCTCTTAAAAAACAAATTCCTCTCATCAAACATATGTCGCCCATGGCCGACTCACATAAATTCATGGCATCATTTGAGTCTGTTAACATTGAAGTGAACCTTAAAGGCGCAAATGAACATTGGGCTTCTATTGCATCACGCACGTTCACCGCAGGCAGAAACATGACAAAAGAAGACTATGTTTTAGCTAAACGCGTGGCAATTTTGGGCTCAGAAGCTGCCGAGCTTCTTTTTAAAAAAGCAAATCCCATCGGAAAACACATTTTATTAGGTTCTCGTAAATTTTTAGTTATCGGAGTTCTGGGAACCGTTGAAGTTAATGAGCCGATGTCTACTCCAAATTTGCACGTCATTATCCCCTACACGATTGCTCAAAAGCTTTCTGCAAAAAAAAATGTTGAATGGCCCGACTATTTCTTTGTCAGCTGTGTCAGCGAAGAAGCTATTCCTGTTGTTGTGCGTCAAATGTCTAACATCATGCGTGCACGCCACCATCTTAAAGAAGGTGAAACGGCAGATTTTACCATTTTTGACCAACAATCGTATGGCAAAGCTAAAGCTCGCTCTTCAGACATTTTAAGTATTTTGCTGATGATTATTGCGTCAATTTCGCTTCTTGTTGGAGGCATTGGAGTTATGAATATCATGCTTGTTTCTGTTTCGGAGCGCACACGAGAAATAGGAGTACGCATGGCTCTGGGAGCAACTTCAACAGATATTTTATGGCAGTTTGTTATCGAATCGATTGTGATCTGCTGTATTGGAGGGATCTGTGGAATTATTGTGGGAGTTGCAACTCCTCTGATCATCGGATCGCTTGCAAAGTGGCCTATTGCAATTGCTCCTATTTCTGTTGTTCTTGCAAGCATGATTACGATGCTTGTGGGTATTTTCTTTGGAATTTATCCCGCCCACAAAGCATCGCAACTTAAACCCGTAGAAGCTCTTCAGGAACAATAAACCTATCGCGCCTGGGTCAATAATGTATCACGCATATCAAGACGTTGCTGAGCATCATCAAGATCGCCCTGAGCTCCCTGAACAGCTCCAGATAAATCATCTACCACGGCAGCAACCTCACGTGCATTGCCTGCAACTTGCTGCGCAAGCACATCTACAAGCTGCTGCATTTGCTGAGTGTAAGCTTTAATTTGATCTAAAGAAGCCTGCAGGTTCTGCGCGCCCGTATCTTTTTGCACAAGCCCCAACCCTTTAGCTGCATCGTTCTCATCTACCGGAAGGACTTGTATATCGTCAGAAACGTCATCCATCGCGTCACCCTCATCAGCGCTCTCAAAGGCTGAATCACTGTCTTCCGCTAGCTCTTCACGTTGGACAACACTACCTTTTTTAGTCGGTGCAAAAATCGAACATGTTCCCACCATCATTCCAACCAAGCAGAGTAAAACGAGCTTCATAGATTTCATTATTATTTTCCTAGAAAAGAACCGTTGGGCCTGCACATTCAACAGTGTAGGAAAATCAACACCCCGGGCACAAGCCGTGGAAATAAAAAGAGAACGAACCATAGCCAAAGCAGCTTTGTTTGAGTACTCTCTGCTGTGTTCTCTGGCCATAATATCGCTTATTTTCTTATGCAAATTCGTAACTACTTTCTTTTTTTCGCCTGCATCATCTTTTCTGTTGGCGGAATATGGACATGGAAGAAAGCCTCTTCATCGAACGCTCTTAAAAACATTCTTGATGTTACCCCTCCCACAAACCGCAACCTTGAACAATTTATAAAAGCCAGTGGAACACTTAAGGCAAAAGAACAATTAATTGTTGGAAGCCTTGTAAGTGGCAGGGTTCTTGAATGGTACGCAGACGCAAATGATACCGTTAAAAAAGATCAAATTCTTGCAAAACTTGACGATGGAATTGGCTACGCCGGAGTTCAAAAAGCACTCAGCTTTGTTGAAGAACGTAAAACAGAACTTGCACGTGCAAAGCAAATCTTTGCACGCATCTCTCGGCTCTTAGAATCTAATGCAACATCACAAGATGAATACGACAAACAACAATGTGCCGTAGACCTTGCTCAGGCACGCTTAGACCAAGCAAAAGCCGATCTTAAAATTAACGAACTAAAATTTGAAAATCTCACCATTAAAGCTCCCGACGATGGAACGATAATCGCACGTAAAGTTGATGTTGGCCAAATGGTTACAGCCCAGCTTCAAGCAACCGAACTTTTTATCATCGCTAAAGATTTAAAACACATGGAAGCCACCATTAATGTGGATGAAGCAGATATTGGCCTTGTTAAAACAGGACAAGAAGCGTTTTTTGTAGTTGATGCCTTCCCAACGCTTGAATTTAAGGCAACAGTTGTTCGCGTAGAAAACCTTGCCCAAAGCGCAGGAAATGTTACGTCCTACAGTGTTATTCTTACCGTTCCCAACCCTGACCTTACCTTGCGCCCAGGCATGACAACCAACGTTCAAATTAAGGTTGCGAAAGCAAACAATGCACTCAGTATTCCACAGCGCGCGCTGAGACTGGCAAAAAGTTCTATAGAAGCCGCAACAAACCTCATGCACCTAACACTTAAACCCGCAGCAGAGGCAAGCAAGCCCTCACGCGTTTATCAATCGTATGTCTGGGTAAAAGAAAACAACACAATCAAACAAACACCTGTAAAGTTAGGCGTATGTGACGCAGAATTCGCGCAAGTTCTTGAAGGGCTTACCGAACAGTCACACGTTATTTCGAGCATTAATTCCGGCATTCACGAAAATAGCCTTCTCCAACGATTTGGACAAAAACCTGCGATTGGAGGCAAATAAGCAATGTCAGAATGCATAAAAACCGTAAACCTAGCACGATCTTACGTTAACGGCGATACACACGTTATTGCACTCAAAGAAGTTTCTTTAACCGTAAACCATGGTGAATTTGTAGCCATTACAGGAACTTCTGGATCTGGCAAAACAACCCTCATGCATTTGTTAGGATGCCTTGACGTTCCAACCAGTGGAGACTACTTCATTGAGGGAACCAATGTATCGGGCCTTTCAGATGATGATTTAGCTGATATTCGCAACACAAAAATTGGCTTTGTGTTCCAAAAATATAATCTTTTGCCTGATCTTTCGGCCGTTGATAATGTTGCGCTTCCTCGCCTTTACAGCGGAATACCCGAAGAACAAGCACAAAATGAAGCACGAGAACTTCTTA
The DNA here is from genome assembly GCA_040374805.1 of Campylobacterota bacterium. Lineage (GTDB taxonomy): Bacteria > Babelota > Babeliae > Babelales > VHBT01. The sequence continues at coordinate 3,750 of JBEITS010000005.1, forward strand.
AAATAGTAGAACTTGCACACCGTGCAGACCACCACCCGTTTGAAATGTCAGGGGGACAGCAACAACGAGTTGCAATTGCGCGCGCCCTGATTAATAACCCCGCAATTATTTTGGCCGATGAACCAACAGGAAACTTAGATTCTGCTACCACAACAGCAATTCTCGATTTATTCGCAAAATTGAATAAAGAAAAAGGCACAACCATCATCCTAGTAACGCACGAAGATGATGTTGCGAATAGAACAAACCGCATCATCAAATTAAAAGATGGACTCATTATTTCTGATACAGCGGTGCCTCACCCATGACGTGGATGCAGCTTACACGCTCGGCGCTCAGATCATTTTCGAGCCACAAAACCAGGTCTCTTCTTACAACACTGGGAATCATTATTGGAGTTGCAGCTCTTATTGCTGTAAAATCTATTGGTGATGGAGCCAAAGAACGCGTAAGGGGGCAAATAGAAAACGTAGGAACCAACTTTATTATTGTGCTTTCTACAGATCCTAAAGCACTCCAACCACGCAATAAAGTTTCAAAGCCGCTACCTAATCTTTCGCTTAAACAAGCTGAATTTGATGCCATTATGGCCGAAACCCCGGGAATCGCCCTAGGTTCTCCCGGTAATTTTACCCAAGCTCAACTTGTCTACGAAAACCGCAACAGAACAGTCACCTGCGCTGGAGTTGGCGAATCTGCTCTTGAGATCCGCAACTGGAAAGTAGACGAAGGAACAGGAATTACCTGGCACGATGTGCAAGGCGCAAAAAAAGTTGTTCTTGTAGGAAAAACAATTGCAGCAGATTTATTCCCAGAAGACTCGCCCGTGGGCAAAACCATTAGGCTCAACCGTGTTCCTTACGAAATTATTGGTCTTCTGGCAGAAAAGGGCAGGCGGCCCGATGGCGTAGACGAAGACGATATGATTATCTGCCCTTACACAACCGTACAGCGCCGCATGTTCAGCGTTACAGATGGGCTCACCAGCATGCTCTTCTCCATCACAGACCGCAGCCAAATGGCCCAAACAACTGAAACCATTAAATCCATCTTACGCTACAAAAAAAAGCTGGCACCCGACGCAGAAGACACCTTCTCTGTCTTTAACCAAGACGAAATTGCAAAAACAGCCGAAGCTGCAACTCTGGCGCTCAACATTTTACTCATGATTATCGCTTCTATTTCGCTCATTGTGGGCGGAATTGGCATCATGAATATCATGCTGGTGACGGTAACCGAACGAACGCGCGAAATTGGACTTCGCATGGCCCTAGGATCAAAAAAACGCACCATCCTAACACAGTTCATCATCGAAGCCGTTATCGTTTGCCTGATTGGGGGTTTTGCAGGAATGGTCATTGGGATAGCGATTGCACTTACCGCAGGAAATCTTCTCGACTGGTCTATTCAAATAAGTTATTCGGCAGTAGCGCTTTCACTCATATCTTCAACATTAATTGGAGTTTTCTTTGGATTTTACCCAGCAAAAAAAGCCTCAAATCTTCGTCCCGTTGAAGCACTTTTAGAGCGCTAAAAATACAAACACTCACTAGAACCGCACTTTTTTAAAAAAGCTGTTCGCCTAAAACATGCTCCAGATGATACCTACAGACAAATCGTGTTAGTTTCAGCTTGCGAGGCTGAAACTCGCACGATTTTAAAAACAACCGCCCAGAAATTACAAAAAAGTCTCACTTGAGGCCGCAAAATTTTCTAAATAGATTGCTTTAGCCTAAAGAACTAGCACAAAAAACATTAGAAATCGTATATTTTTCACTATTGCCGCACAAGAAATGCTAAAACCATTCTTGTTTGGAGAAAACATGCATCTAGTTGATATTATCAAACGATCGTGTTAGTTTCAGCCTATAAAGATGAAACTAACACGATTTTTAAATAATAATGATCCAGAGCTATAAACGAACAAGCATTGCCGTTGCACAACGATATGCTCAAATTTATCCCATACTTTCCATTTTCGGCCCGCACCAATCTGGAAAAACTACCCTGGCTAAACAAAGTTTTCCTGGCTATCCCTACGTCTCATTTGAAGAGATTGATATTCAAGCAGATTTCAACCAAGACCCTCGGCAATTCTTAGCAAAATATGCGGAAAGTGGGGCAATTTTTGATGAAGCACAGCATGTTCCGGCCTTGTTTTCCTATCTTCAAGGCGTGGTTGATGCAAGCGATGCCACAGGCCGATTCATCCTCACAAGCTCCCAGAATTTTTTACTTAATCAAAACATCGGGCAATCGCTGGCCGGCCGCGTAGGTTTTATCACCTTGCTCCCCCTCAGCATCCCTGAGCTTGATACAAAAAAAACATCGCTCGAACGTGTATTTCTTGGGGGATACCCCCGCCTGCACAAAGCAAGTATGTCGCCCAACGAATTTTACCCCAGCTACATCAGCTCTTACATCGAACGAGACGTTCGCCAGCTAAAAAACATAGTAAACCTGTCGCTTTTTCAAACATTTATGCAGCTCTGCGCCGGCCGCGCAGGGCAACTTCTCAATCTCAACTCGCTCGCCGAGGATTGTGGAATTTCCCAAACAACTGCTCAAGATTGGATAAGTATCCTTGAAGCTAGTTTTATTGTTTTCCTCCTTAAGCCCTACCACAATAACTTCAATAAACGTCTGACCAAAATGCCAAAGCTCTATTTTTACGATACAGGCGTAGCAGCATCTTTGCTGGGCATCAACTCGGCAGAACAACTCCAAGTCCACTTTGCCAAGGGCAGCTTGTTCGAAAATTTCGGAATTACAGAGGTACTCAAAGCACGACTCAACCGAGGCCTAAGACCCCAAATATATTTTTGGCGCGATTCATTGGGCCGAGAAATTGACTTAATTGATGAATGGGGCGGAATACAGCATCTTTTTGAATTCAAATCGGGCTTTACCTTTAACACGAGCGATGCCAAAAACCTTGAATATTTTCAGAAACTCATGCCCAATGCCCACAAATTTCTTGTTTATGGCGCCCCGCAGATGGGGGGATACGGCACCATAGGTCGTATTACCGTTGAAGATCTTGACGCAATCATCACAAAAGACAGCCCTAAACCACATGAACCCTAAAAAGAGAAATAAAAATAACGCTCATTCGCAGGGGAAGCTCACAACTTCCCCTTTTCTTTTTTGAAAAGAGGCTAAAAGCCTGGCATACTCGAAACATCTTATTTTTACATTATTTTTGGAGTCTTTTGTGGCATTACAAGCCGGCCTTGTTGGCCTTCCCAACGTCGGAAAATCTACCCTTTTTAACGCACTCACCAAATCGAGCATCCCTGCAGAAAACTTTCCCTTTTGCACGGTCGATCCACACGTTGCCGTCACCCAGGTACCCGATGAACGCATCGAAAAACTTAAAACCATCTTTAAGTCCGAGAAAAAAATCCCTGCCATCATGCAGTTTGTTGATATCGCTGGCCTTGTGAAGGGCGCATCCAAGGGCGAAGGCCTGGGCAACCAATTTCTTGGCAATATCATGCAAACAGATTTAATTATCCACGTGGTGCGCTGCTTTGAGAATGAACTGATCGTTCACGTGCACAACAAAGTTGATCCGCTTTCTGACTTTAATGACATCGTTTCTGAACTCATTTTAAAAGACATGGATTCAGCGCAAAAACGCAAAGAAAAACTCGAACAACTCATAAAAAGCGCAAAAACAAAGCAACTTAAACCTCAAGAAGTTGAACTCTTGGAACGCGAACGCGTGATCATGAACGGGCTAGATGCACTCTTGAACAAAGAAGACATCAGCGCAATTCAAAAAACTGTGACCGACGCGAAAGCTGAAGGCATTACCCTTGTTCCTTTTTTAAGTGGAAAGCCTTTTTTGATTGCAGCAAATTTTGATGAAGATTCATTCGCCGACGGCTCGTACGCCACGAGCGATTACTACAAACGCCTTGTCGATCGTTTTGGCGTAGATTCTATAATCCCCGTTTCTGCAAAGATTGAAGGTGATTTAGCGCAACTGACCGACGAAGAAGCGCAAGAAATGCGTGAAGCGCTGGGAATGAAGCAAAGTGGCCTTGATGAACTCATCCAAAAAACATACAAAAAGCTCAACTTAATTTCATACTTCACCTGCGGGCCAAAAGAAATTCACGTTTGGACCATCACCCGCGGAACCAACGTTCAAAAAGCTTCCGGTGAAATTCACTCAGACCTTGAACGCGGCTTTATTGCAGCTGACGTTTACAACGCCAAAGACATTTTTGTACACGGATCAGAAGCCGCGCTGCGCACTGCAGGCAAGCTACGAACCGAAGGACGCGACTACATCGTTCAAGATGGAGATCTTTTAAACGTTAAGTTTAACGTTTAACGTATTTGAATATACGCAAAGGAAAAGGGACGCTTTTAACAACGCCCCTTTTCCTTTTTTTAATATTGCTTGTTTTTAGATCAACAAAAGCTCCAAGGCCTCAGACACATTAGAAACATAATGAATCTTCAACTGTGGGAAAGATTCTTTAATCACTTCAAGCGTCTTCTTTGCGGCAAGCGGCACAACAATATTTTTAATTCCTGGCTGCTCTGAGCCCAAAATTTTGTCTCTATAGCCACCCACAGGAAGTACATTACCAAAAATATCAATGGCCCCCGTCATAGCAAAATCTTGCCGCACAGCCCTGCCCGTAAGAGCGGAAATAAGCGCCACAGAAGCTGCTAGCCCTGCAGATGGCCCATCAACAGAACCACCACCCTGGTTGGCAAAAATAAAGTCACATTCTTTAAACAATTTAGGATCAACTTTAAGCTTTATGGCGTTGCTTTTAGCATAAGAAAACGCAGTGTCTTGAGCCTCAACATAGCTAAGCCCCATTTGCGTACCCAACTTTACATTTCCCTTACCAAACGGAATAACCATAACTTGTACTTTAAGAAGCCCCCCTCCATCGTGCCCGTTGGTCTGAAGTCCATTGGTAACACCCACAAGAGGCACATCACTTACCGTGTCTTCGGGCGAATCACTTAAAAGCTCTGGGTTAATTGACGCTAAAACATCGTTACAAGAAACCAATCTCAAGGGAGTTACAACTCCACCGACTTGAGTTCTTTCAATAATCTGCCGAGCATATTTTTCTGCTGCAATCGTCAAGCAACGCTTAAAGGCACGCATCCCACCTTCCATTCGCATTATCTTAACAGCTAAAGGCTCAATAATTTCATCAAGTTTTTGAGTTACTTCCTCATTCAAATTCATCTCAGATGCAACTTGTTTGAGAAGCATATCACGAGCAATATAAATGCGTTCTGCCAAACTATACGGATGCAAGTGAATAATCTGCATGCGATTTCGTAAAGCTTCCGGCAACGGCGCAAGGCTATTGACCGTGGCAATAAACGTAATCTTTGATAAATCCATATCAAAGTTAAAATATTTTTCACGAAGTTTATTATTTTGAGACGGATCAAAAACAGCTAAAAAAGCATTCAACACATCAACAGGCGTTTTTTCTAGCTCATCGAGCAAAATTACAGGATTAGTTGAACCAGCCTCCATAAGTGCTTGAGCAAGAAGCCCAGGTCCTTTAGGATCAAAACTATACCCTTTACAAAAAAGCAGATCAGCATCCTTAACACCCGATAGATTAATAACAGCAAAATCTCTGCCAAGAACATGTGCTATAGACTTCGCCAGCGTTGTCTTGCCAACACCCGGAACTCCCTCAAAACAAAGAACCTTAGGCGATTTACCACCACTGGACCACAGGCCCGCAAGGTAATCAATAATCGATTCTTTAACATACGAAATCCCAAAATGGGTAGAATCTAAATGCCTTCGAGCCCCAGCAAGATCAACATTCAAAGGTTTCTTCTCAACACCAAAAGGGTAACGTGCAAGAAACTTATGATATTCAGGTTTTGCACCAGGATTAATAAAGGACGAAAACGAACTAAGCTTGGTTTTAATTTGAGCTTTTACGTCAGACGAAATCGCACGATTCCTTGCCCAAGCATTATTTTTCCATGCCGTATAACGCTCGTAGCCAAATATGCAAGCTATTGCAGCAAATACCGCACCACCTAGAGCAACATGTTTTTTATCTTCTGAGGCAAATGAATCCCATATCGACGCACTTCTTGAATGGGGCACAGTCCCCACACAACAAAGCAACACAACCCAAAGAAATGGTTTTCTAAGATTTAAAAACACAACAAAAATTCCTTTTATCTAAAAAAGCCTTAACTACTTACGCTCCTGCCGCAGGCACAAGCATCAAATCGAGCGCCTCAGAGACAGTGTTTACGTAAAAAATATTTACATCGGGGAACGAATCCTTAAAAGATTCAATCGTTGGCTTTGAAATAGCGGGAAGAATAACATTCTTCACCCCAGCTGGTTCAGAGCAAATAATTTTCTCGCGATACCCATCCACAGGCAAGACATTCCCATGAATATCAATCGCTCCAGCTACAGCAAAATCTTGCCGCACAGGACGCCCCCCCGTAAGCACAGACATCAGCGCAACAACATGTGCAAGCCCATGCCATGCTCCTGAGTAGAAATAGACCGCACCATCTCCGGGAGCATCTACCAATGTAAAATCATGTTCTTTAAATATAGAGCCAGAAACACCGTAATCGTGAGCGATAGTTTTTATATACGCAAACACGCCGCGCTGCGCTTCTTGATACGTGTCTTTATGATGAGAGCCAATCATTAATTTACCATGACCATAAGGAATTTTCAGCGCCTCAATCTTCAACATACCTCCAGCTCCAACATCAAAAGCCTGCAGCACATTCACAACGCCCAAAAGAGGCTTGACCGAAATAATATCTGATGAAGTCTTACTCAAAAGATACGGGTTAACCGCACGCAAAACATCTTCAAGCGTCACAGAAACAATTTTATCAACAACATCACAGTCCTCACCGTATTGATCTTTAAGCTCAAGGGTTTGACGTACATACTTTTCTGCAGCAATTACCAAACAACGCTTGAACGCACGCATACCCCCATCCATTTTCATCACTTTTGGAGCAAGAACATCAACCAACGCATCAAGCCGCGCACTCAACCGCTCATCTAAGTTCATTTGCTCCATCACCTGTGGAATTACCATGCGTCGCGCAATTTTTTTTCGCTCGGTAATGCTGTATGGAGGAAAATTAATAATTTGCATACGATTACGCAAAGGCGCAGAAAGTTTTGCCAGATCATTCACCGTAGCCACAAACGTAACACGCGAAAAGTCCATATCAAAACCAAGATATTTATCTTTAATTTTCTTATTTTGTGCAGGGTCAAAAAGCGTTAGAAAGAATGCCATAACATCGTCACTACATTTCTCTAACTCATCGACTAAAATAACGGGATTTAAGGTCCCTGCATTAATTAAAGCACGCCCCAAAAGCCCTGGAGATCCAGAGCCCCACTGAGCGCCCATAAACTCCTGCATGCTGACATTAGCAACATTAACAACAGAAAACTTACATCCCATTGCATCTGCAATAGAGGTTGCAAGCGTCGTTTTTCCTGTTCCTGGAAGCCCCTCAAAACAGAGAATCTTTGAAGACTCACCCTTGCTAGACCACATACCTGCAAGGTAGTCGATAATTGTTTCTTTAATAAGAGGAATCCCTTCATGCGTTGCATCAAGTTGCTTACGCGCGCCCTGCAAATCTGCTTTAGCTGTCATAAAAGAATACTGGCCAAACGGATACTTACCCATCCACTTCATGTATTCATATCGCTGCCCGGGAGACATATAATCATTAAGCCGACTTTTAATTTGACCCTTGGTTTCTGCTGAAATCTTAGGATCTCGTCGCCACGCACCCGGTTTAAGATACCGCCACCAAAAAGGCACAGCACACGCCAGTGCAAGCGCAGCATAAGCACCGATCCTACGAGAACGAGAAAGATTTAAATCTTCAACTGTTTTTACGCCACCAACAATAACAGCCGTACACGATGGCACCACTGCTATCATTTCAAGAGCTATCGTATCCGCAGAAAGATCTGGCGCGCCAATCCAATCGGAAATCGCAAAAGAACGCACAAGAGAAACATTCCCCAGCATGCCCAGCAACACACAACTCAACACAAATTTCTTACATCGCTTAAACACAGCTCACTCAATAACATAGAACGACAAAACGTACCTACGTAAAAAATACCAAGAAACACTCTTACTGTCTGAAAAACGATTCAAGGCAAAAAAAAACAACTCTTTTTTAGCTTTTTGATCAATCAAAGGCTATCTTTGCTCACAAGGCGAGCTGTAAACAAAAATAATACTTCGCGAAACATGAACAGCCCTAAAAAGACCTCACAAAACAGTAATAATTCTATTCTTTCTACATCTCACGATTTACCTGATAGCCTTAAAGCACACCGATATATTTTTTGAATTGGTACTCGATCTGTGAAAAAAATACGTTTTTTTTTAGTATTTTCGATCTTATTTGCACAAAAACTTCCCGCCATAACACTTCAAGAACTCAAGGAACGCTATGCCTCATTTGAGATATTTGCCTTCTCCCCCCCAGGCGCAGCAGAACCTGCAATTCTAAGCGATGCAGAAAAACGTGCACAATTATTGCTCCTAAGAGTTTTCTATACAGCCCGAACAGACGAACTCTCAAACAGCGAGCCATCTGATGAACGCCGCATCGCAGGAGACTTAATCTCAAGCCCAGAAACACCCCTCACAAACCAAGAGCTGCAAGAACAGGCTGACTACCTCATAGGATTGGCCGCAGCCCTTGCAGACAAATGGCACCTAACCTCATTCTTAGAAAATATTCAGGGAGGTTTTTCGGTGGCAACAGCACTTTGGAAAGAATAATTAAGAAATAACACTATTTTTAAAACCATCAGAGCACCCAATTGTAAGAGCAAAAAAGAGCCCCTAAGCTAGGAGAGTAGATTGAACTACCCTAAAGAAAGCAGAAAATATGAAAAATAGTACCGTATCCCTATGCCTAATCGCGATGGCACTTTGCGGCATACAGCCATCATTCGCTCCACGAGGAGCAGGCGCTGGCGCAGGAAGATATTCCTCAGACGCTGAACAACGAGAACAAGACATAAAAGATTTACATGAAGAAATTGCAAGCATCGAAAGCAGTCCTGCTGCACTCCGAGCCAAAGCACTGTACACAGAATTTACAACAACGCAGTGGGCGCAATTCCACTCTATAAATACCCTTTCGGGTGCAGAGTGGGAAACATCGATTAGGTTACTCGAGCAAGAACGCAATTCGTTAGAATCTGAAATGCATACAGTCCAAAATGAATGTAAACGGCTCAGAAACGATTACGCATGGAATATTTCGTATGCATACCTCTGGCAATGCTGGAACTTCTTAAATGCACGGATAAATAATTTAAAATCTAACAAGGGATACGCGCCCAAGGTTGATGCCACCGGCTGGCCAAGCAATGAAAATGCAGAACTATTTCCTTCGCCTAATATTCTTATCTAAAAGCAATCAGATAAAAGGGCCTCGCAAGCGAGGCCCAAACACACACCGACAATTTTTAAAAAATTCCCCCCTTTTACCCAAAAAACCTCATTGCCTACATGATGCACCTATAAAAGCTTGAAAGAAACACGCATCCCACTTTTGTTTTTCAATCTTTTTTGCTATTGTTTGTTCTGTTGTGGGGTTCCTAGCTCAATCGGTAGAGCAACAGACTCTTAATCTGCAGGTTCAGGGTTCGAGTCCCTGGGGACCCACCAGTCATTTCTTAAAGAAATAACTGGCAGGCCAATAAATAAATTTCTTGCAAGACGGGCTAATAGCTGCGCCTTCTTCAAGAAAGGCATCTAGAATTACTTTGAAATTTAATGCAAGAGTGGCGAAACGGCAGACGCGCTGGCCTTAGGAGCCAGTGTCTTAATAGGACGTAGGGGTTCAAGTCCCCTCTCTTGCACCAGTCATTTCTGCTAAAAATGACTAACAAACCAATAAAAAAGCCCCGAATTTCTCCGAGGCTTTTTTTAATTTAAGATCTATAAGTCTTATTAAACAGCACTCACCAGGCTATCTGTAATATCAGCAGCACCACCTACCGCCGTTGAGAACATCATCCACCTCCAAAATCCAGATTTTCCTGTTGCCGCAACACCGGCAAGTTTACTGTATAGCGGATTTTCTCTGATAATTTCTTTCCACGAGGCATACATGTTCTGAGACAAGAAAGTCCTTAGTTCACTCAGGAAATCATATAAATTTTGCAACTCTGGCTGAGAGTAGACCGCCCCAAGAGCATCTGGGACAAATCGTCTTTGAAACCCCTCTCCCTTGATTGCACGAACTTTATTCTCACGATCTCGCTTAAATTCATCAATTGTCTTCAATTGCTCTTCAAATTTTCCCAATAAATCTTCTTTTGCTTTCATTCCCTTTTTATCAGAGACTTTGCACTGCATGGCAAATCTCAACCACTGAACTTTCCAAGTCTTCTTACTCTTGGCAGAACAAATGCCCGAAAAAGCAAAAAACGAGAACAATATCATCAAAAAATTACGAACATTCACGTCATATTCCTTATCGAAAATACACATGGCAAAAAGCACTAACTGTAACTAAAACATACCCAAAAAACCGAGTCCCAGGCAACAAAACATTTCATGCTGAATTAAAGCCCTTTAGAAAAACCTTAAGCAGAAAGACTTTTCTTACCCCTAAAAACCCCTAACATTCGACTTCATTACAGATAGTAGCAATTAAAAAACTTCAATCAGATACCTAAATTCCATTGCTTGCACCTACAGGACATTTCTAAACTTAGAAAATATCTTAGGCTCATTACAAAAAAACAAAAATGCATATTTTTCTAACCTTTCTCATTATCAGCTTATGCACCATCGTAATCGATGTTTTATGGATCGGATTTATTGCAAAAAACACCTTGGTAGATCTTATAAAACCCTACCTTTCGTTTGATGCATCCGGAAACATGCTCATGCGCACGCCCTATGCAATTGCCTGCTGGCTGCTTATTGTTGCTGGGGTATATTTTTTTGTTACCAAAACTATGCCCAAAAATGCTTCCCTGATTGATACTTTTACAAAAGGCGCTCTTTTTGGAGCTGTGACCTACGGCGTTTACGACCTCACCAACGCCGCACTTCAAATAGAATGGCCCGCTCTTATGATCGCCCTTGATGTTGGATGGGGCATGTTTTTATGCGGTATTTGCGCACTTTTATGGCGATATTTCCTCTAAAACCATACGAAAATACTGCCAAAGTAAACACGCCTATGCTACGCTCTGCTCATACTCCCACATGCCCTTTAAGCCCTAGCTTTAGCTACGTCTAAAAGCACAAGCAGCTTAAAACTCCCCAAGAAAACAAAACTATGAAGAGCACGCTTTCTGGCCCCCTTGAACTTTTTAACTTCCAGCAACGTCCTGAAGACGTCTTGTTGCCCGAAGGGCCTTCGTGTTTTGATGAATATTTGGGCCAACAGGCTATTAAAGAAAAGCTCAAAGTGTATGTAAAAGCCTGCATTCAACGACAAGAGCCGCTTGATCACCTTCTCTTATTCGGCCCACCAGGGCTTGGAAAAACAACATTGGCTAAAATTATGGCCAAAGAACTGGGTGTTTCTATCAAAATTACCAGCGCTCCCGTGCTAGAGCGCGGAGGTGATCTTGTAGCCATTTTGTCTAACCTAGGGCCGCGAGAAGTTTTATTTATTGATGAAATTCACCGCCTACCAAAACCCGTAGAAGAGGTTTTGTACAGCGCGATGGAAGAATTTGCTGTTGACATGATGATTGGCCAGGGCGCCACCGCAAAATCGATGCGCCTGCCACTCAACCCGTTCACCTTAATTGGCGCAACTACACGCACAGGCATGATTTCTGCTCCCCTGCAAACTCGATTTGGCATCACCGAACGGCTCGATTTCTATTCACCTACCGAATTAGGTCAAATTGTTACGCAAAATAGCGCGATCCTTAAGATGACTATCGATAAAGATGCTGCCGATCTTATAGGTTCACGCGCACGAGGAACACCCCGAATCGTTAAAAGAATACTCCGCCGCGTGCGAGACTTTGCACAAGTTAACGATCAAACCCATATCAATCTTGAAATTGCCCACAAAGGCCTTGCCTTCTTAGGCCTCGATGAAGACGGACTAAGCAAACTCGACCGCGAACTGCTTCTTATTCTCTTACGCGATTTTGATGGAGGACCTGTAGGTCTTGATACCCTTGCCGCTGTGACGGGCGAAGACCGCGAAACTATAGAAGACTTCTGCGAACCATACCTTTTGCGTCAAGGCCTTTTGCAAAAAACCGCTCGCGGCAGACAAATTCCTCTGCAAAAACTTACACAATTACGCAAAAAGTTTCTTATTGGAACACAGGACCTTCAACAAACACTGTTCGATCCTCAGGATTAACCATAAAAACACCTATTATCACTCTTGCCCCTTCTAAAAACCCACAAAAAGCAGAGAAAAACGCACTTTTCTTTCAGACTGAAGTATGGCTTTTGAGAAGATTGTTTTCTGCCTGTAAGATTTAATTATTGCGTGGTAGTGAAACCCAGACAAGAAACGAGGTATTTTTCATGTCATTATTAAAGAAAATCACAAAAACACTCTTAATGCTTGCAGCGTTTGCAGGCATTGCTCCAGTTGCAGCAGTTGCACCAAGAGAATTTAAGTTAAACTTACTCCCGTTTGTACGAGAGCAAGCAGAAGAAACAACTCACAGACTTATCTCAAAACAAATGGACAATCTCAACAAGCGTGCAGAAAAGTACTTAAAAGTTCCCGCAATCCCTACAAAAGGCCAACTCAGGCGCCAAGCGCTTCAAGACTGGTTTATTAAATGGGAAGGTAGCGGTTGGGCAAAAACCGGCAAAGTCGTCACATCTCTAGGAACTGGGTTTACAGCTAACCTTATTGCAGCTCTTTGCGCAAAGTTTGGCCCAGAATACGCCGAACCAAGTGAAGTAGAAGATGTAACACGTGCAGCTTCAGCACTTACCATTCTTGCGATTCAAACATACATTGCAGAAAAAGTAGGTCTTAACGCTTCATTCACTATCGACGATATCATCAAATACGTAGAAAATGCTGCAAAAAAACAAGCTCACACATCTTCCGTAGCAGACATCAAAGCACTTATCAGAAAAGCTGTTGCAGAAACACCTCAAGCTAATGTTGAAAAAGCAGTCGTTCACGTTGTTGAAGCACAAGAAGTTGCGGTAGTTGCTCAGCCTAAAGCTGTAGAGAACGATACCCCAAATCAAGAACAAGCAGCAACAACACGAACACCTTCGATGCAAGAATTCTTCAGCTAAATTGTAACCCAAGCCACACACACCATCCGCCATAGCTTCTCTAGCTATGGCGTGACAGGCACGCAGCGGAACCGTCAGCCTCATGACGGTTCCGCCCTTTTTACATTTTCACCCAACAGTCCTTTTTAAGATTATCTGAAACAAACTTTTCGCCCCAAACCCCTGCCATAAGACTATCTTGCAGGAAAAGTTTAGATTTTTTAAAAATGCACGTATTCGCTTGACACAAAGACTGCACACAGCAAATACTGTGGCCCTGAAACTACTCGCATTACAACGTCAAGAACACTATGTACGGACGGCTGGTCTTTCACCATGAGAAAGTTTCTTCTAGTCTTCTAGAAGTTACTGTCAGTGTACCCCCTGATATCACCAAAGTATTGCAGGCAAAAACTCTTCAGTCTTTTAAGCATCGCATAAAACCGCAAGGGCTTGAAAACTATAACGTTTCCTATGAATTTATTATGGAACGATATGGATCTGCCATAACTCGGACTATCGAGCACTTCATGCTTAAGCACGTAGTACTTGATGCGCTACTTAATGAATTGAAGCTCAAAAAAGCCTTAATTGTTCATCAGCCGCGCCTTATTGAGTGTACGTCTCACGACAACCTTACCGTCACCTACAAATTTAGAATTTCGACCGTTGACATCCCGTCTCTTGGTGAATGGCGCAAACTTCCTTTTAAATCACCTAAACGCAAACTTTATAAAGATCTTGATAAGCAAGTTGAGACTTTTTGCGATCGCGAAGGCAGCTTGTTCGATGACAACAAAAAAGAAGCTATCGAAGATGGTGACTGGCTAGAACTTGAAGCAACCATGCTTGACAACAAACACCAACCACTTGTGGATGGACTTTCGCATCGCTATTGGTTCAGATTTTCAACCAAATATGTCACAGACTCGTTTAAACAAAACTTCATTGGAAAATTCGTCGGCGATTCATTCATCGTGGAAGAATTCAATTTCAATGACAACATGAACGAAGCGCTCAGTGAACGCAGCCCGCACAAAATAAAGATTTTATCCAACTCAAAAGGCAACCATTTTTCGATGGACCTCTTTAAGTTTATGTTCAGCCTCAAAAGCAAACTTGAGATCCACAAAAAACTTATTGAAGTTTTTTCCTTCAGAAACGATATTTCGCAACGCAAATCGATTGTTGAAGAAGTGTTTAACTTATTGCTCTCAAAGCAACGTTTTGAAATCCCTCAACATTTAACGCTTCGCAAACAAGAAGACCTGCTCGAAAGCCTGCGCACATTGCCCGATTACCATGTCTACAAGGCGCAAAAGAATTTTTCTAAACAGCTCGAGAAACTCGCAGAAAAGCAACTTAAAGAAGAAGTACTTATAGATTCTATTAGCTACCGAGAAAACATCACGGTCAGCAAGGAAGACATTAAAGGCTACCTTCACCTCTTTAATCATGACCGTCTGCGTGAATTTGTGTATTTCAAGCCCGATTTAGATAATTTTGATGAGCTCGATGCACCTATTCCCGAATCGATCATACACGAGGCTGTATTGCGCGAAAAAACGCTCAATACAATTATTTACCAACTGAGCCGATAAGAAACACAGCGTCTAATGCAAACTCAATTCACACGCTCTCGCTTGTGGCTCATCAGCTGCATGATTTCAGGTATTTTTCTTATCTACCAAACCCAACACTCTTTGGTGGGGCGTTTTTGCGCTAACACCTTGAATTATGCCACGCAGTACGCTCAGCAACATACGATACCAGGCATTAAAAAAGCACCCTCAAAGGCTCATGGAATTAGAATTTCGCTCAAAAAATTATCTTATCAAGATTACGCCGCTCATTCCAAAACGCTTTCCATGCCTGAAGTTGCAGACCCATTTTTCTTGAATGGGCAAGGCATGGTTTATGAAATTTCACCATGGTTTTTTGTAGGAAATGCACTTATGGGCCAGTTCTTTGAACAACGAATTGCATATTCAGTGCTCAATAATAGAAC
>JBEITS010000144.1:0-1554 GCA_040374805.1 Campylobacterota bacterium
ATCTTTGTATACCTACGGTTTTTTAGAAACAGAGGCCTTAAAAAAAAGAATTCTCAAAACCACGCCACCACAAGACCATAACCACCAATAAAAACCCGGGAATCCAAAAAATACTGGGCATTCTTGCAAAAAAACAACTCGCAACCGTCCTGCTGACCTTCAAGCACTCAGTATCTGTTTCTAGCCAACTTCATCTTGCGTTTGCATTTGCACCCAAGCCAAGTCTTACAATCACAAGTAAAAACCCTCTTGAAAACTGGCAAAAAGAGCTGATTAACACCCTTATAAAAAAGGATAGTTTTTGGGTAAGGCACCCATTTGGTGTAGCAAGTGGGGTGGGTGCTCTAACAATGTTAGGAGCCATTACTGGAATTGCTTTTTGGAGTGACACAACAGGAAATAATTCTCTAAGAAACTTGAAGTCTATAACACGCAAAATTTTTAAGAGAAATTTTCTTGGGCGCAAAAAAGAGTTCTTTATTAAAGACATTACATCTCAAATACATCAGCCATTTCGTGCGCTTTTGCGAGCATTTCATTTAGGAAGGTCAACCTGTGACATACGTTCTCTTGAAATCCCTTCCGCTGCAACCGTTGCTCTTATTTGGATTCCTAATCAAGGAGCCGTAACAGCTCTTGTTGAAAGTGGCAAGCTTATGGCGACCGATAACAATGAGCAACTCAGAATACTCATGATGCCGCTTAACAATATCCACAGCTTTGTACGAGAACTACGTAAATATTCTCAGTATTTACAAGAAAACAATTGTCACTTTATGTGGATCAATAACACAGGAAGTGAGCCCCAAGAGGTTATTCAAAGCGTATTTCCTATAACAAAAACCGTAGCCACTCTGGGGGAAGTTGCAATGGACATAGCAAAGGTGTGCTCAAATTTCTTTTACAAAAAATACATCAATGATTCAACGCAAGAATTAACTCTAATTCCCTACGCTAGAATAGATGCTCATGTTAACCAAATAACACGTTTTTTTATCCACCCAGACTATCTTGTCAGGTACCCCACACTCGATAAAACATGGGTAACGTTAGGAAATGAAATGACTGCAACAACAGAGATCGTTATCATGCCGACTTCGGCGTTGCCTTCAAAATGGTTATTACACGAGATTACTGATGGGGAGACTGACCAAGAACCAAGAAATCTTCAAGAAGATTTCTTGGTTCCAATGAAAAACGCATCTATAAAAAAATCAATTCTCTGCATGGTTAATGACACCACCCTGCCTTATAGCACCTCTACAGCAAGCGTTCGTAGAGCATGTAATCATGCAACAAAATTTATTCAACATGAAGGCGTGTTCCGATTTGATGATTTTTTTATACCGCACGAACCAACTTCAAGTACTTGTATGCATTCGCTTCACTATATTGCATCTGAATCGCTCGATGCATTGATAGATGAAACAAACGACACCAATAATACCATGAAGATCTTCTCCACAAACACCCCAACAACAACACTTGAATTAACCTATCAAGCCGCCGCTGCTTACGTTAATCGAATTGTTAATGCATCAGAAATCACATCTG
>JBEITS010000058.1:0-6552 GCA_040374805.1 Campylobacterota bacterium
ATAAATCTATTGCTGGATTTAAGTTGCGAGAAGGCGTTGCTATCGGTGTCCGTGTGACCCTCAGAAAGCGCAGAATGTATG
Source organism: Campylobacterota bacterium (assembly GCA_040374805.1). Lineage (GTDB taxonomy): Bacteria > Babelota > Babeliae > Babelales > VHBT01. The sequence goes on from JBEITS010000058.1 coordinate 82, forward strand.
ATTTCCTTGATAAGTTGATCAACATTGCGCTGCCAGGTGTGCGTGACTTTCAGGGTGTGAATGCAGGTTTTGATAAAACCGGTAACTTTAATCTTGGTATCACCGACTGGCTTGTTTTTCCTGAAGTTGACTACGATAAAGTAGATCAATCTCGCGGCCTCAATATTACCGTTTGCACAACGGCTAATACAGATCGCGAAGCATATGCGCTTCTTAAAGCGTTTAATATGCCGTTTAAAGAAGGACGCGCTGGACAGGTGAAGGGATAATTGATGGCACGTAAAGCACTTATTGAAAAATCAAAATTAACTCCAAAATTCTCAACACGTAAACGTCTCCGATGTTTAATTTCGGGTCGACCACGTGGTTTTATGAGAAAGTTTGGATTGTGTCGGTTGTTCTTCAGAAAACTCGCGCTTGAAGGCATGTTACCCGGCGTGAAAAAAGCGAGTTGGTAGTATGAACAAGCTACGAGAGGGTAACTAGAGTGGATACGCTAGGCGATTTTTTGACTATTTTGCGTAATGCAGTAATGGTCTACAAGCGAACGGCTTCAGCGCCGTATTCGAAACTTAAGGCTGAGCTTGCTCGGGTCTTAAAAGAAGAGGGTTTTATCAAAGACTATTCACGAGAAGTTGTGGATGGCGTGAGAGACCGTCTTGTGGTTCAACTTCAATATGTTGATGGTGAATCCGCAATTCATGAAATTACACGTATGAGTAAACCTGGCTGTAGGTCCTACAAGCGAATTGCCGATGTGCAGCCGCTTTTAGGTGGACTTGGTCTTGTGATTCTTTCTACAAATCGGGGAGTAATCTCCGACCGCGTCGCTCGCCGAGAAAAAGTTGGTGGCGAAGTGCTTTGTCATGTTTGGTAGGAGAGAATATGTCAAAGATCGGTAGAAAGCCAATTGCTTTTACATCTGCAAAAGTTGAAATTTCAGGTCAGATGTTAACTATCAAAGGTCCTAAAGCAACGGTGACGCATGAACTTCCAAAAGAAATTCTTGCAACATTAGATGCAGGATCATTGGTGTTAAAGCCTGAAAGTGATAGTAAAAAATTACGTAGTGCCTGGGGTCTACACCGAGCGCTCCTTGCCAATAAAATCAAGGGCGTAGAGGTAGGTTTTGAGCAGCGCGTTAAAATTGTTGGTTTAGGTTTTAAGGCGCAAGCAGCGGGTCAAAATATGACCTTTTCTCTTGGGTATAGCCACAAAACTGACTACGTTTTGCCATCGAGTGTAGCTGTTGAAATCGACAAAACCGGTCAGCTTTTAACGTTCCGTGGTACCGATAAGGAATTATTGGGAAGCGTATGCGATACTGTTCGGTCTTTTAGAAAACCTGAGCCATATAAAGGCACGGGTATCATGCTTGAGGGTGAAGTTATCATCCGTAAAGCTGGTAAGACAAAATCATAATATGGCAACTCGATTCAATTAGGGATTACTGGGAATGGGCATTCAAAAAAGAATAGCATTACGTAGAATTCGACGAGCATTTCGAGTTCGAAATGCTCTCGTAGGAACACATCCGAGAGTTTGTGTCTTCAGAAGTAATCGGCATGTAAGTGCGCAGATTATTGACGACTCGCTTGGAAAAACTGTGATTTCGTTTTCTTCGGTAGCGCTTAAAGCTACTTGCGCTAATAAAGATATTGCGCGTCAAGTGGGTGTTGAGCTTGGTAAGCTTGCGATGGGCGCTTCGATTACTCGAGTGCGTTTTGATCGCGGCAGAAACTTGTACCATGGCCGAGTGCAAGCGCTTGCTGAAGGTTTACGAGAAAGCGGGTTAATTTTTTAATACAGCCAGGCTGTGAGGCAAAATGATCGTGGAAAATAAAAAACTTGAAGAAAAACACCAAGACGGTGGAACTTCGCGTGGCGTAAAGCCAGCTGTTTCGGATCATACCGAGATGGTGATTGAAGTTCGTCGTGTTGCAAAAGTTATTTCGGGTGGACGTCGTTTGACGTTCTCAGCTCTCGTTGTTGTTGGTGATGGCCAAGGACGCGTAGGTCTTGCATCAAGCAAGAGCCGAGAGTTTGCTGCTGCAGTTTCAAAAGCTGCAAAACGCGCAAAAAAAGAAATGTTTGAAGTGCCGTTTTATCGGTCAACGATTCCATTTCAAGTTCAAGCTAAGCATGGAGCTAGCACCGTTTTATTAAAATCTGCTTCCAAGGGAACAGGTTTGATTGCGGGTGGTGCGGTGCGTTCATTGCTGCAAGCTGCTGGTGTTAAAGACGTGCTCGCAAAGATTTTGGGCTCTAACAATAAACATAACGTTGCAAAGGCAACAGTTGTTGCGTTACAAAAATTGCGTTCAGTTCAGCATATTGCACGTCTTCGAGGAAAAACAGTTGCTGAATTGATGGAGAAGACAGATGTCATTGATGCTCAATGAACTTCAGAAAATTGTAAAAAAACGTAAACGCGTTGGTCGTGGTGGCAAACGTGGTGGTGTTTCTGGTCGTGGTAGTGAAGGACAGCTGTCTAGAACTGGTTCGCGGTCTGAAATTCGCCCTTCGTTTGAAGGCGGTCAAATGCCGTTGTTGCGCCGGATTCCAAAGCGTGGATTTAAGAACAGGTATAAGACACTGTTTACAGTTCTTGGACTTGATATCTTAGAAAATCATTTTGATGAAGGTCAGACGGTGGATGTTTTACAGCTTCGTGAAAAGGGTCTTGTAAAGCGTCGCAAATCGCTCGTTAAAATTCTTGGTAATGGTGAATTAAATAAGCGGCTCGTCGTGCGTGTCCACGCTGTCTCTGAATCTGCTTTAGCTGCAATTCAGAAGGCTGGTGGAGAGGTGGTCTTGCTCGGGGAGTAGTCAAGTGTTAGCCTTGTTGAGCAACTTTAAGAACGTATTTTTACAAAGTGATCTTCGTCGTAGGTTGATGTTTACATTAGGCGTGCTGGCCGTTTATCGTTTTGGGGTGCATATTCCGCTTCCTGGGGTCGATACAACGATGCTTGCAGGTTTTATGAATTCTTCAGCGTTTAGTTCTGGATTTTTTAGTTATTTCGATCTTTTGTCGGGTGGCGCTCTTAAGCGAGTTGCTATTTTTGCGTTGGGGGTTGGTCCATATATTCAAGCATCTATTTTTATGCAAATACTTGGATTGCTTATTCCATCGTTAGAAGCTCTCTCAAAAGAAGGTGAAAGCGGTCGGCGTATTCTTAATGGATATACGCGCAATCTAGCTGTAGCCGTAGCTGTACTTCAGAGTATCTTTTATGTTGCGTCTCTTGAGGCTTTTGCTTCTGGTCTTGTTATCGAGCCAGGTTGGAGCTTTCGCATTTTGGGAACAGTTGTCCTTACAACATCATCGGTGTTTGTAATGTGGCTTGGCGAACAAATCTGGCAAAGAGGTATTGGGCAAGGTAGCTCAATGATTATTTTTGCAAGTATTGTTGCAAGTCTTCCGGATGGCATTTTCAAGATGTATTCTTCAATTTCATCGGGCAATCTTGATTGGGGCGTTGCGCTTCTCATCGCGGGTTTTATGCTTGCGTTAGTTTCTGCAATTGTCTTTATTGAGCGAGGAGAGCGTCGGGTTAATGTTCAGTACGCAAAACGCGTTATTGGGCAGAAAATCTATGGCGGCATTAGCCGGCATATTCCGTTTAAATTGAATCCGCCAGGCGTGGTTCCCGTAATTTTTGCAAGTGCACTTTTGGGCATGCCTATAATGTTGCTGAAAAAATTGCTTGAACTTCCATGGTTCTCTTCAATTTCATTTCTTGGCGGCTATCTTGAGTATGGTTCGGCATTTTATACGATCCTTACTGTTTTATTCATTATGTTTTTTTCGTTTGTTTATACATCGATCATTTTGGATCCAAATGAGCTTGCGGAAAATCTTCGCAAATCAGGCGGGTTTATTGCTGCGATTAGGCCAGGACGAAAAACAGCTGAATTCTTTGAGGCGTTGTTGTTGAGAATTGGGCTTCCAGGGTCAATTTATTTGGCTACGCTTGCAGTGTTTCCGGATATTGCGCTCAAGTTTCTTTCTTCGCCAATCATGTTTTCGGGTACATCGTTGTTGATTGCAGTTGGTGTTGGCCTTGATACGTCAACACAGCTTGATACAGCGTTGCTCGATAAGAAATATGAGGGGTTTTTGTCTCTCGGAAAGGCGCGCAAGAAATATGACTGAAAATACGCAGCATAAGATATGCTTGCGCACAGTTTATTCGTTTTTCGGGCCACCGGGCGCCGGTAAAGGCACCGTGGCCCGAGAAGCCGCTCGCAGGTTAGGCTTTAAGATGGTTTCTACGGGAGATCTTCTGAGAGCTGAAGTTGAAAGTGGCAGTGCTTTAGGGCAGAGCATTCGTGAGATTATCGCTCGTGGTGGATTGGTTTCCGATTCTCTTGTTACGGAAGTGGTTTTTAATGTTCTACATGCCGCTTCTACAGAGGTAATTATCTTAGATGGTTATCCTCGGACCAGGGGCCAGGCGAGCGTTTTTGCGTGTGAGCTTCCCAAGGCTTTTCCTTCTGTTGAATTTAAAGTTGTTCATTTTGATTTAGCGTATAGCGAGATCAGACGTCGAATTGCTGCACGGTTAACGTGCGAAAAAAAGACGTGCCAGGCAACATATTCTGAGCAAGGACAAGTATCTGCCGTTTCGAATATTTGTGATTGGTGTGGGGGCAAGTTGATCAGGCGGCAAGATGATACCGAAACAATCGTTAATGGTCGTCTTGCTGAATATGACCAGCACGCTCAAAATTTAATTGAGTTTTATCATCAGTCGGGTATTGAAATATGCCGACTAGATCCGTTGGGTAAATCTGAAGAAGCTGTTTTTCAGCTTTTTGTTACTCAATGTGCGACATGAGTCAGTGTGAGCAGAATTATTTTAAAAGATAAGCGCGCAATTGATCGAATGCGTACAGCTGGCCAGCTTTTGGCTAGTATTTTTCAAGAAATTCCGTCTTTGTTGGTTGTCGGCATGACAACGGCAGATTTGGATGCGCTTGTTGAAGCTCGTATGCGTAAGCTAAATCTTGAACCGAGCTGCATAGGGTACGGCAGTTATCGCCATGCAACATGTATCTCGGTTAATGATGGAGTTATTCATGGAGTTCCTTCTGAGCGCGTTGTCTTGAAGGATGGGGATTGTGTTAAGTTAGATGTGGTTGGGGCTTACCGTGGTTATTGTGCAGACATGGCCCGGACCTATACTTTAGGGGCTTGTCCTCAAGAAGTACCTGCAATGATGGAAATTGCTCAAAAAGCTTTGGATGCTGGGATTGCTCTCGTGCGGCCTGGGTGTAAATTGGGTGATATTTCCGCATGTATCCAGCGTGTTGTTGAATCAGCCGGCTATGGCGTGGTGAAGGCATATGCTGGACATGGTATTGGCAGGAATTTTCATGAGGAACCTGAAGTGCCAAATTATGGGAAAGCTGGCACAGGAATTACGCTGTTGCCTGGCATGGCGCTTGCTATAGAGCCAATGATTACGCAGTTTAAAGCTGATGTTTTTGTTGATGAAGATGGTTGGACGGTGCGAACTGTCGACTGTGGTTTAGCGGTTCATGTTGAGGATACCATCGTGGTTTCTGAGTCTGGAGTTGAAGTATTAACGCGACTGCCATAGTCCGGTAGCTTTTTTGGATGAGTATGAAAACAAAAAAAGACGCCATTGTTATCGACGGAGTGGTCGAGAAGGTCTTACCGAATACTGTTTTTAGTGTTACCCTTGATGGAGGTCACACGGTCACGGCACATATATCAGGCAAAATGAAGATAAATTATGTTCGTTTGCTGCCGGGAGATCGAGTCGCGGTTGAGTTGTCGCCGTACGATTTGACAAAAGGCAGGATTATTGTGCGGTATCGCGTATAAATCGAAGTTTTTCGAATGGGGCCGCAGTAAAGCGGCAGTGGGAGAAGTATGAAAGTTCGGACATCTGTTGGAAAAATGTGCTCCGGTTGTAAGGTTGTGCGCAGAGCCGGCGTTGTGAGAATTGTCTGTAATAAAAGCCCACGTCACAAACAACGACAAGGGTAACGTGGCGCAAGAAGCAGCCGAGAGGAATTGAAAATGGCACGTATTGAGGGTGTGTATCTTCCGAATGAAAAACGGATTGAGTATGGCCTAACGTATATTTATGGCATTGGCCTTGAAAGTTCTCGAAAAATTTTAAGCGCTATCAACTTAAGTGTTGATGTTCGCGTGAAAGATTTAACTTCAGAGAATGTCGCAGCTATTCAGCGCGAGATTAACTTGCATTATAAAGTTGAAGGTGACTTGCGTAAGGAAGTTTCTTTGAACATTAAGCGATTGCAAGAAATTCAATCATACCGTGGGATTAGACACAAGCGTGGTCTGCCTGTTCGTGGTCAAAGAACCAAAACCAATGCGCGAACGCGTAAAGGTCCTCGACGTTCAAATAACGTTGTTGCGAACAAAAAAATAGCTAAGAAATAGTAAGCACTAAGGAATGAAGAGGTTTTTTC
>JBEITS010000028.1:0-10210 GCA_040374805.1 Campylobacterota bacterium
GAGGTTTGAGCTTGTAGTGCTTTTTTTTCCACAGATCGCGCATTTAAATGGTTTTTCGCCGGTGTGAGTTCGTTCATGACAGCGCATTGCTCCCCCCTGATTGCTTCTATATTCACAAAACTTGCAGGCAAATGGTTTTTCGCCGGTGTGAGTTCTTTCGTGAGCTGTAACGAGAGGCTTCTGTTTTGCTCTATATTCACAAAACTTGCAGGCAAATGGTTTTTCGCCGGTGTGAGTTCTTTTGTGAGCAATCATGTGTGAGCTCTGTTTTGCTCTATATTCACAATACTCGCAGGCAAATGGCCTTTCTTCTCTGCTACTTCTTCTAGCACTGTTTGGTTTTGAGGTTTGAGCAGCTGTTGGCGCATCATCAGAGTCCCACGATGATGTGGTTTCTGAATCAGAGTCAGCAGATGATCTAGGGCTAGGTTCGGGGCTATGGCGGAGTTTCTTTTGTGGAGCTCCGCCAAGGCTCTCTGCTCTAGTTTTTTTAGCGTTATGGGGAGGCCGTTTTACTGTTTTGCCTGGGTTGTTGCTTGGTAGATCTTTATTTTTATTTTTATCTAATTCATGCGTAAGATCGTGAGTTACTGCGTCAGGTAAACGAAATGACATCCATTCGCACGTTTTGTCTTCACATATATAAAATTTTGTTCCATCGAGATTTTCAGATTCACTGAATCCTGAAAATACTGTTGATGTAAAAAGAGAAAGGCTTATAAAAAAGAGAAGTTTTTTCACGGTTGTTGCTCGGGTTTAAAAACAAGGTTATTCAATATCATTAAGAAAGCGAACGGCTGAACGTTTTGCTGCATGTGCAGCAACGTCTAAATAAAAAATAATACATTCTTTTTTTATAAAAACGCGCACCCTTAGATATCCTAAAATCATTTAGTGAATGTTGACTGATTTATTTATTGCAGCAGCTTGAATTCATTAAAGCTTAAGAACATTTTGTTCAAAGTTCACATAAGGTTTTTGATCGAAAATTATATCCAAAAAATGCAAAAAAATTTCTGGAGGGTTTCAATCAGAAACAAAAAGGGTGTCTTTCGCGCGTTCAATGCTGAAGTGTCTCATCTTCAAGAAAAGAGACTAATGTGCCCGATTTGCACCAAAAAACTTAATAGAATGTCGGGCGATTGTGGGGAGGTGGGTGTTCTAAGCGTTATTCTTAAGCAAAAACTCCAGAGATTTTTCTTATAACTTCGTCAGAGGGAGTAGCTGAAGTTAATGTGTCGGGAAAGACGCATTGAATGAGGCCATTTTTCCCAATAAAAAACGATTTGCGCTTTGGATATGCATTAAGAACCCAAGGGTTGTTGGCTTCAAACTTTTTGCAAATAGCTCCCGATGCATCGCTTAAAAGTATTTCGTGTTTTAGGCCGTTTTCGGCTCTGAATCTTGCAAGCTCTTGCGTGCTTTGATAGTTCATCACAACAACAGAAACACCCATTTTTGCGAGTTCTGAGTGTTTGTTTCTTAGCCCACAAACTTGGCTTGAGCAAACTTGAGTTGAGATTTTGGGAACAATAACAAGAAGTACTCCACGGCAATCGTGGCGCGCCAAATGTTTATACAAATCCCAGGTAGATCCCGTGTCTGAAGGTAATGAGAAGTTGGGTGTTTTAAATCCAACGCCAACGTTTGAATTGAGTGATGTGCATGAGCCTAGAGTGATAATGCTTAAGAGCATAGAAAATAACTTTTTTAGCATTAAAGAGCTCCTGTGAACAATTCAAGAACGATATTTTGTAGGCTATCACGAATCTTTCTGCAAGGAACACAAAACAGCATCTATTGTGCGATGTTTTGTTTAAAGGTTTCGCTCAGCAAAAACGTGAATTGCTTGCGAAAAGTACTCCGAAAGACCTTCTTGGATAGCATCGAATGCTTTTTTATGCTCCTCGCTGCAGATATAGCGGCCTAAGTTGCAATAAAATTCTTTGGTGATTGTTTGTGTTTCTGCAAGGATGTTGAAGTGTGCTTGGATAACGTCTTGAACCTTAAGATCGTCTGCAGAGAGGTTTTCTTTGTACAAAATTGCGAGCTGATCAATAATTTTTTGTACGCGAGCGTAATAATGGTTGAGTTCTTCAAGTGTCCAGTGCCGCGTTGCATCAATAGCATCTTTAAGTTGTTGGCGGCCTTCTTCTCCAAAGTGATTGGTCCAGTTGTTGATAAGTTTTGTTTGAATTTCAGCCTGTGCTGGGGTTCCGTTGAGCCCTTTAAATATCTCGGCATCTGTAAGTACCTCGTTGTTATTAACATGCGCAAGTGTCTTATCGATAGTTTGTATGAGGCCGCGGATGCGTTTAATATTCTCAAGCATTCCAGCTTTGTGGGCTTTAAGTGCAGCTTGCTGATCAAAATCAGGTTGAGCTAAGGCCTCTTGAATGTGCTTGAGTTCAAACCCCAACTCTTTAAAGAATAGAATCTGTTGCAAGCGCAAGACTTGCTCTTTGCCATAGAGCCGGTATCTGTTGTCTGCAACATGCGCAGGCTTAAGAAGGCCTATGGTGTCGTAAAATCTGAGTGTGCGTGCAGTTGTGTTGGCGAGCTTGGCTAAACTATTTACGGTATAAAGCACTGAATCTGTTCTTGCGAAAACAATATGTGGATGCATTTAAGTTTAGAGCATGCAGGGGAAATCGGTAATTTTGCTCGAAAGAGCAAGAAAAAAGACGTTTTTGCCGAAATGTTAACTTAAATTTGTCACAAAGAAGATTTTTTGTAGTTGCAGCATCAGGTTGCATTAGGGCAAGTAGTGGTGGAGAGAGTGAGATTCGAACTCACGATACCCGTTAAGGTATGCCGGTTTTCAAGACCGGTGCTTTCAACCGCTCAGCCATCTCTCCATAGAATTTCAATTACTTTATCCCGCGTTGTTTTATTGGCGCAGCCATACGAAGCGTTGGCGTAGTATGGCGGAGAGAGAGGGATTCGAACCCTCGATCCGAGTTTCCCCAGATACTTACTTAGCAGGCAAGCGCTTTCGACCTCTCAGCCATCTCTCCGGGTATTCATTGTAAGATAGATACCATCTTGCAATGAGAACGTGGTTACTGTATCTGCATAATGATACATTTTCAACGATTACAACGTAAGAAATGAATGGTGCGCCCAAGAGGGCTCGAACCTCTAACCGCCAGATTCGTAGTCTGGTACTCTATCCAATTGAGCTATGGGCGCTAAAACCTGTCAATCTATCGCTTTGTAGCGTAGGTAAATGTATTTCTTATAAAAGAGTACATTCAGAAATGGTACCCATAACCCCCGGTGCTGTCAATTGCGACTGACTAAAAACATGTCGTTTTCCTGCAAATAGATATGTTTTAGCCTTTTTAGGGGCGTTTTCTAGTGAGCTTTTTTGTGAAGAGTGTTTTTAGGGTGCCCGAGCTGCGCGTAAAAGACGTTCTTCGAGTCTTCGCATTACTTTGTATTCGGTGTCTTCTATGTGGTCGTGCCCCAAAAGATGCGCAATCCCGTGAGCAATAAGCAGTTCAATGCGTTGTTCGAGTGTTACTCCATACTTTACAGCGTCTTTTGCTACATAATCGACTGCAATAATAATGTCGCCTAATGCTTTATCGTCTTCATAAACAATTTTGATTTTTTGGCCGGCCTTGAGGTGGGGATGATGGGGAAAAGAGAGCACGTCTGTGGGCTTGTCTTTGCCTCTAAAAGTTTTATTGAGCACGCGAATGGCTTTATTGGTGGTGAAAAGTATGGTGATATCAAAATCATTATATTTGAGCTCGTTAAGCATTTTTTCTACAAAAAGCGTCAAATGAGGCTTGTTGATAACATGTTTTTTGAGGCGAGAGGTAACAATAACCACTTTTTTCCTAAAAATTTAATTTTTCTTGATTCTTAAAGAATAAGAGATTGCATTGAGGGTGTCATCTTTGTTGAATCATGTGTGTGTTTTATTATCAGAAGATTTTATAAGAAGCCTTCTGTTGCTGGAGTGCAACATGTTTTTTATTGCTCATGTGGTCTTAAATTTGCATTTTAGATTTGTTCTTTTTTGCTTGTTTTGTAAGGAAAAATATTTTTTTTAAATTCTGATTGTTGCAGCTTGATCTTTTGTATGAACTGAGCGTATAATTTGGGGCTGCTAAATGCAGCAAAAAGCGAGGTTTTATCATTTGTTTCTCTTGACTGAGAGACGAGATGTGTTACCTTGTATTTAATCTATTGCCGAAGTGGCGGAACAGGCAGACGCACGGGACTCAAAATCCCGCGATAGTGATATCATATCGGTTCGATTCCGATCTTCGGCACCAATTCCTCCCATGTGTGTTTTATTTGTTTTATCCCCTTAATCTTGGGTGATCTATGGTTGCGTCTAAATTTTACAACCGGGTAGTTCTCGCCGCGTTGTTGGTGCTTTTTGGTTGTGAAGTTGTATCTGCCATGGAGACCAGTGATGCATCTGTTGCCTCTGTGAGTGGGGTGCGTGCTCCAGGAGCCGCTCCAATTCCAATTCCCGGCGCTGGGCGTTCTGGAGCTAGGCGTAGGGGGCGTGGACGCAAAAAAATTTCTCTTCTTATGAGTTTAGTGGGGGGGTTCAGGGGCTTTAGGGGCGGGCTGTGCGGCACCTGCGGAGTTAGCTGGAGAAAAGCCTCTATTTTGTGCTTCTTTTGCGTCTGCCTCATCTGAATCTGCTCCAGTATCTGCTCGCGTTGTGGCTGAAGCTGCAATGAGAAGTTTTTCCGTTTCTCCCGTGGTTGATCGTTCTGATGGAGCTTCATCTCCTGAAAATGTTCCAGCTGGCGGCTCGGCGCCAGCAACATCTTCGCTTAAGGGTCTTGGCGCGATGCTTCTTTCTAGTGCTGTAGTGCCTTTTAACGGTGGTGGGGCCGGCGGTGGATTTGCTGTAGCAAGGCGTGATATGGATGCTCTTGTTGGAGAGTTTGCTGATGCGGTTGTCCGTAGAATTCGCAGTAGATCTGTTTCTAGTGGAAGTTCGAGTGGCAGCGAAAGTGATGGAGATATCGATTGGGAAACCCATCCCGATGAGGTTCGTTCTGTGTCGGATAAAGTCTTTAAGGGTATTAAGATCTTTCACGGCATTTGCCAGCGAGAGTCTTCAAGTTTTATGTTGTTGAGAAATCCTAAATATTGTTTGCTTGTAGGTGCCGATTCTAAGGGGCCAGATGCTCCGGGCGTTCCTGCTCCATGTTTGCAGGTTCTGTGTGTTCTTCGACCTGAATTAGCTAAAAAAATGACTGTGAATATTGGGCTCATCATGCGGCAAGTGATCCTGATGCGTTTAATTATTCTAATATGTTTGCGTCTGCACTAGAGTTTTTGGGAAAAAAACTTCGAGTACTTAGTGCATCTTCTTCTCGGTCAGAAAGGGAAAATGGAGGTCCCGATACGGCTACGATTCATAGCCCTCACAGACAATTTTGGTCTACGCAGTTATCGCCAAAAGCCACATCTGAATTCAGTGGTGCTGAGCTGCGTAGGGTAGAGTTAGATGAGGCATGCTTGTTGCTTAACTCCGCAAGATGGAACGCTTTGTTTCGTATGCTTGTAAAAAAAATGTGGGTAAAGGGAAATGGTGTTGCCCAGGGGCATTCCCGCTCGGCTGAAAAGTGTTGGGACTATCTGATGGAGAAAAATAGTGATTTTCGTTCCTCGGTTGAAGAGTGGAATATGAATTATGACAGATATTTTTCTTCAGATGTTTCTGCGGATGCAAGTCTTAGTTTTTTATGTGCATTGTTTCCTCAGCGAAAAGGTTGGAATGCCGAAAAGCCATTTTGGCTTAAAACAGAGAGATGGTTGTAGTGAAATCTGTTTTCTCAAAAATTATTGATCGCGAAATTCCGGCAAGCATTGTTCATGAGACTGATTCTTTGATTGTGATTAAAAATATTAAGCCTGTAGCTCCTGTGCATTATTTAATTATTCCTAAGATTCCCATGGTCGATATGAAGGATCCAAGGTTAGACGCTAAGCTTGCCGCTGAAATGGTTTCAGCAGTTCAGTATTTAGCTTCGCAGTTGCCTGGCGATCAGTCGTTTAACGTTATTTGCAACAATGGCGTGGCGGCAGGGCAGTCGGTGATGCATCTTCATTGGCACTTTGTTTCGGGTGCAAATCTGTATGAAAACGGCTTTTCGTTATAATTGATCTTTAAAAACTTTTAAAGCTTTAGGGCGGTATTGCAGGAATGCGTGCCGCCCGTCATTCTTTTAGAAGAATCACGGGCAGGCCCCGTGTGTTCAAAACTTCGTCGTTGTCCATGCCCTAAATTTTGCAACTAGCGTCGCGCCTTAGCAGCTCGTAAAAAGAGGTGCGTTGAGCAGGCATTCTTGGAGTCGCGATTTTTCGGGTAACATGTTTTTTACGTAATGATACGAAGCGTGTAATTTGTGCGTGCTGAAGAATGTTGAATAATTGTTTTGCGTTGTTTCTTCAATTCTTTCGTAAGAAGTTTGAGGAGTAAACGAACGCACAAGGGTTTGGCGTTTATGCAGTTCTTTAAGAGCTATTTTTGCAGAATCTGAATAGTTGCGAAGTCGTTCATTGGCTTTTGGGGGAAAGCTGCCAGCGTGCAGTTCTTTGGTGTTCTTAATTTCTCGTTCAATTTGAGAACTCGCTTGAGCTATGCGGTCAATAAGGCTTGCGATAGCGCTTTCTTCAGCGCTGTTGGTAGCCGGTTTTTTGGTGAAGTTTGTGTATTCTTCAATCAATTGTAAAAAAGTATTTGTGTTGAAGGATGGGGGGTGTTGAAGGTTAAGTTGTGCGTTTGTAGCGAAAGAGTTTCGCCGTCTGTTGCTGAAACATGTGTTGTTGCCAAGCCTAGAAGTAGACAAATCAGGTGCAAAAGCGAATTCTTCATCGTTTTTTCCTATTTCTCTAGCCGCCCTAGGGTTATCTTACGCTACTTTGGTTGATATCTTCAATGTCTGGTTTGCTTGGCCGTTTGGGTTACGCTAAAGTTAAGGCATCAAAACCGACCTGTTAGGAGCTGAGAATGCGGATGAATTCAAACGTGTTATTTGAGGCTGTAAGTTCCGGTATTTGTGCAGTTCTTGCAAGTGTAGTGCTTTTATATATTTCAATTTCTTCGGGCATTGGCCCTTGGATAGCTCCTATTATTGTCCTTGCCGTGGCTGCTCTTGGAAAACTTTTTGGTTTGCTTAAAGAAAACGTGGGGCAGCGGCTTGTTCTAATTCAAGCGGCAGGCGCTCATGTGGGGCTTTTGGCTGTTGCTATTGGTTTTACGGTGCCAACATATTTTTTTGTAGACCGGGCAGCTTTTGCAGCGCTTATCACAGAGCGACCATTCATGGCGTGCGCAGGCTTAGCTGTCTTTATTGCGTTTTGGAGTTTAATTGGAACCTTTGTGGGGCAGGTTTTTGCAGAGCATTTTCTGCAGGATGCCTCGCTTAAAATTCCTGTTGCTGAGGTTATTAAAACAACAATCAATGCTTCTGGAGAGAAAAAAGAGCTGCATGGTCTGATGCGAGGGGTTGGGCTTGGTGGGGTGCTTTGTGTTATCCGCGAGGCATTTATTGGCAAGCTCGCAACGCGATTTGCACAGATTGTTCAGTTCTTTTCACTTAGATTTATTGGAGATATAGGTTCGGTTTTTGTAGATGCTTTCGCTCCCTCAATTTGGGCTGTGGGTTTTATTGCGGGCCCTGCAATGGCGTTTGCGTTTTGTATTGGGATGCTCTCAAAATTTATTGTCTTAAAGCCGTTATATTTACTTATTCAGAACTTAAATTGGGGGCAAGGGCTTTCATTTGAGCAATCTTTGGTTGCGGTAAGTAGTGGCCTGGTTTTAACAGAGCTTTTTGTGGGTGCTGCAACTGTTTTGTTTAAAGGAATGGGTTTGGTTAGCCAGCAGCACGTTGCTCAGGCGTTAAGTGCCTCGCTTAAAGAATTGTGGCAAAAAACAAAAAATGTTTGTGGCGATTTGCGTTATGAACTGTTGGGGCTGAGCTGTTGTGCGGGTCTACTGTTTTTTTGGGCAATAGGAATATCCTCGATTGGTCTTTTGATCTACCTGGTCTTAGCTATTGGCATGGCGGTCTATCAGATGACGTTGATCGCGGGAAATATTGGACTTGTGCAATTCGGTCGGTTTGCAACCTTTGTAATGTTGCCAGCACTTGTTTTTTTTAGTGTTACGCCTGTTCAGGCGATTATCATTTCGGTTGTTGTTTCAGTTGTTGGTGCTGCTGCATCAAACATACTTTTCCAATTCAGGCTTGCAGATGATTTTAAGATTGCTCGTTCAACGATGTATAAGATTCAGTTGGTAAGCAGCGTTCTTGGAGCGGTGAGTGTTGCAGTGGTTTTCTGGCTCCTATGTTCTCATTTAACGTTGGGAACACAGGAGTTTTTTGCGTTTCGTGGATATTCGCGCGCGCTTCTCATCCAATCGTTTAACTTTGATGTGCTGAGTGTTGGAATCGGTCTTTTGTTTGGCCTAATTTTGCGATACGCGGGCGCTGCTCCCTCTATGGTTTTGGGTGGTTTGTTGATGCCCCCAGGGCTTGTGGTTGCGTTTGTTTTGGGTGCTGCAATAAGTTATTTTGTTAAAAATCCAAGAGAACATATGGCAACAGCCTCTGGCGTTTTTGCGGCAGAGGCTGTGTGGATTTTTGTAAGAATTCTCTTGCGCTATTTTTCGATTATGCCTTTTTAGTCAGCAATTGCGTACGTGCACTTAGGGTTTTGGCATTTTAATCCCGTTTTTGGGGAATGAACCAAGAACTTGGCGTCACACAGTGGGCAGGGGATAGGTCGAACCTCACCCGAGAAGGCAACGGTACATTTAGGATGGTTGTTACACCCCCAGAATGTGCCTTTCTTCCAGGTTTTCTTGCCAATATCTCCGCCACACGCAGGGCAAGGGAATCCAAGGATTTCTTGCTTGATGTAGGCGCATTTTGGGTAGCCCGAGCATGCAACAAACGGGCCATAGCGGCCGATTCTGGCAACCATCGCTGAAGAACATTTTGGACATTGTTCATCGACAACCGGAAGGGGCTCTTGCTCTACAATTTGAATGTTTCCTGCTTCGTCGCGCGTAAAGTTTGCCGTAAACGAGCAGTCAGGAAAGCCTGTGCAGCCTAAAAATTGTCTTCCTTTGCCAAACCTGATAGCAAGTTTTTTGCTACATGTTGGGCAATCAACATCTGTTAAAACCGTTGTTTTTCCTACAACAGATTCGCCGAGTGCGGTTAAATCATCTTTAAGTTTTTTATAGAATTCGTTAAGAACTTTGTCGCGCTTTACATCGCCACCTGCAATCTTATCGAGATCTTCTTCCATGTTTGCGGTAAACGTTACATTGAAAATATCGGAAAGATTTTTAACTAAGAAAGTGTTAACTGTTTCGCCTAATTCGGTTGGATGAAAGCGTTTAGCAACTTTTTTAACGTATCCACGCTTTTGAATGGTTGTCAGTGTGGCCACAAACGTACTTGGTCTTCCAATTCCGCGTTTTTCCATCTCTTTAACAAGCGTTGCTTCTGTGTATCGTGCTGGAGGTTGAGTAAAGTGCTGTTTTTTTGTGGTTTCTTTGGATGTAAGACCAAGGCCAACTTCGATAGATTTAGGAATCTTTGTTGTGCCTTCTTCTTCCTCTTCTTCAACCGAGTAAACAGCTAAGCATCCTTCAAAAACCAACGTAGAACCCGTGGCTTTAAGCGTAAAATCGCCGCCATCTACAAGAACTTGGCGTTGGAAGTATTTTGCGGGTGCCATTTGAGACGAGACAAATCGTTGCCAAATTAAGCGATATAATTTTCCAAGATCGGGCTCCACAAAGGGAATGACCTTTTCTGGGGTCATAGAAACGCTAATCGGACGAACCGCTTCGTGAGCGTCTTGAGCGCCCGATTTGGCGTAAATATTTGTTTTTGATGGGTAAAATTCTTTGCCATATTCGGTTGTGATAAAGGCTTTTGCGTCTGCTAAGGCCGTGTCTGAAATACGCAATGAGTCTGTTCTCATGTAGGTAATAAGAGCTTCAGGACTTTGTGGGTCAGAGAGCGGTACCCCTTCATAGAGTTTTTGAGCGAGCGACATGGTTTTATCTACAGAGAAACCCAGTTTGTTGTACGCGTCTTGCTGGAGCGTGCTGGTCATAAACGGTGGCAGTGCATTTTTGAGGCGGTCTTTTTCTGTAATGCTTGTGATAGAAAATGCAACTTCTGAAAGGCGTTTTACAACA
>JBEITS010000100.1:0-3479 GCA_040374805.1 Campylobacterota bacterium
GAACAGTCCCCGTAGGAAGGCCATTCCATGCGTGTGAAATCCAACGCAGAGGGTGCTTTCTAAATGCTGGAGACAAATGTTCTTTGTATTCGCTGAAAGCCGCCTTTGAAGCCTTTTCTGCCGCTCTAGATTTTTTCAATAACCCTTTTTGCAGCTCTGCTTGACGCGCAACTTGTTCTCTACGATATCTCTCGCGATTAAGACTACGCCTCATTTCTGTTTGAACCTCTACCGCACATTCTTGCGGGATGCTTCCAGGGGTAGCCGCCAAAGACAAGAGATAATCAGTTAACTGATCTTGAGTTGATGCCACAGGACTAGACGATGGAGAAGACGTAGAGCTTTTTTGAGCTGCGGCAATTTTTTGCCTCAATTCTGTTAGGCGGTTAGTTCTGTATGCTGAATCATCGTACCACCATTCTTGCACTTTACGCTCAAGACCGCCAAGCAACATTCCTTTAATACGCTTAGCACCTGAAGCTGGATGAAGATAAGTAAGAACAATTTGTTTTTTAACTTTCTCTGGCCCACCCATCGATTCAACAAAATTACGGATAATGTGACGGTGATTGTTAACAAAATAGCATGAGCCCAAAAGAAGCGCTGTTGCACTCACTGCACCCGTGGTCATTACAACCTTGCGGACCGTACCCGCATCCATCTTTTTAATTTTTTGGCGCATCATCTTTGCACCATCAACCGTGTGATTTTTTACAGAAACAACCGCTTTTCTTACCTGTGGGGCTGCAACCTTAAAACCGCGCGCCGTGTAATTAGCAGCTCCTTTAGCAAGAACTACCGCAACAGAAGTCTTAAACTTTTTAGAAAGTGCAATACCGTGCTTTTTAAACTCTGCAAGCTTTTCTGGTGCAATCAAATATTTACCTTCACACGTCAAATTACTCATAAACTGAGGCAACGACGCCACAAAGTGCATAAAGACATCCGCATCAACCGAGCCAACAAGCCCTGTTTCTGTCATTACAACATTCCACTTTTTTTGCTCTTTAAATACTTCAAGAGCCAATTTCTGACGCAACAAGCGAGAAGCTGGAAGCATTTCATCAAATAAATATTTTCTATATTCCTGAAGAGCATCAGCTGCATCTAATGAAGATGATTGACTTACTTTTGTAAGTAATGCATCGAGCAATTCAATAAAAATATTCGTTGCAGCTTTCGAAACCGAGTTTTCCTTAAACGTCTTAAGTGCTTCACCAAGAACAGAACTTAACTTTGTACCACGATCTAAAACCGGTTGAACTTCCGTTATAAAATCTGCCCAAGCAACCTGCAAACCAATGCCGGAAGAAGCTTGTGTTGAAACAACCAAGCCAAGCAGAACAACACAAACCTTAAACGAGCGATTAATAACCGCCATTAAAGATCTAACACCTACATTCATAAAAACTCCTAAACACACGAGCCTTTTTTACAGACAACAACATGGTTATTCCAGAGCAAACTTGCCAAGCTGAAACAATATATCTCAGAATAATCCAACCAGGCGGCAAAACAACCGCCAAACTTTTCATATCGAAATAAATAGGTTTTTTATATTTTTTTGGAGGATAGAAAAATGAATAACCTAAAAACGGCCTTATTTCTGACCAAATGACAGGTCAAACAGCAAAAAGCACCATTTTTATCGCAAAAATGGTGCTTTTAAGGCTCACTGTTTAAGACGCGCTCAGTTCTACTGAATGCTTATAAATCTGGTAACTAAATTCTTAATACGCGCCTAATGAAGGCGACTCCCACAACACACCCACTCGCTAAAGCAACTCTTACCAAAACATCCTTGGGGGAAAGATCTTCCAAAAAACCGTGCGAAGCAACACCCCGATACATTCCCCGCAGAACATGCAGAGAGCAACATCGGCAGCACCGAGCGGTCACATGCTCAGGCTCACACGCGGGCAAAAGAGCATTAAAAGGTTCTAGAAAGTCGCCAATATTGGCATACAAATCCCACGAAAAAACCTTTTTTTGCCACCACGCCGAACGCGCAGCATAGGTAAACTTCATCGACAATTTAACAAACGCAGCCTTTTGTTGCACAAAATCGGCAGGGTTAACACCTTTGTTCTGGACTATTAAAAACTTACCAAAGCCACCCAGCCAACCCAAAGCCTCATCTACTGTTTCATTTTTACGAACACTCGTAAGGCGTAAATAATTTACAGAAATAAGTGATTTGTAATATTCAACCAACGCATCTAAAACCGCAAGAGCTCCTGGCCTCGTGGAAGTAACAAGCGCATCAATTTTTTTGTAGATATTTCTTTGTTGAGCAGGCGGAACAACCTCTCGCGAGGAAATAAGCTCAAAATTACGCGCACCCTGTACATGCACATTCCACGCAGTACGCACTTTTTGCTCTGCATGCTGCAAAACGATATCAGAAATTTTAGAATACTCGTCAAAAGCCTCATGCCGTGAAACTTCTTCAGACGAAATGGTTGGAGCCAAACAGGTTGCAGCAGAATAATAGACCACCACAAACAACACCAAAATGCATCGATATATTTTTTTATACTTCGGCTCTACACAAAGAGGGAATGTATCGTTGATCGTCACGCAGGATTCTCCTATACTCGCACATAAGCTCACATGAATTTTTCACGCTATTTTTTTATGAAACTTGCTCACAGTATTTTTTTAAGTCTTATCTTAGTTCCAACTATCACATTTACATCTTGGTGGGCATACACGCGCCACACTCAAGCACGTAAAATACACCTCTTTAAAACAATATCTCCAGAAACAAAAACTATCACAAAAATTATTGATGCATCAGGTCTCATTAAACTTAAAGATTCTGCACGCCTAGGAAGCTTAGTTTCTGGAACGATCGATAGCATTCTTGTTGAAGAAAATAAAGAAGTTAAAGCGGGTCAACCGCTCGCCATTATCAATACAAAAGATGGCGATTATTCATATCGCGTTGCATTAGCTCGGGCACAACAAAGCCAAGCGTCACTCGAATATCAAAAAACACACGTTGCACGCCTACAAAATTTATATCGTTCAAACGCACTGCCTAAAGATGCGCTAGAAGCAGAAGTTGCCAAGCTTAAAGATTTAGAAGCCACCTTAGATGTCCAAAAAATGATCATCCAGCAAGAACAAGCGCTCTATGAACAACGCATTATTAAATCTCCTATCGACGGAACTGTTGTTGCAATCAACATCTCTAAAGGAGAACCTGTAACAACAGAACTTCAAGCAACCGTTCTTTTTGAAGTTGCTCCCTGCATCAACAGCATGCGCGCATTTTTAGAAATCGATGAGAGCGATGTCACACTTGCCCACGCAGGACAAAAAATAGAAATTTCTGTTGATAGCCAACCCCACAGAACATTTAAAGGAATCATGCAATCTGTAAGCTATTCACCCAAAGGCAAAAGCGGAAACGTTAAATACGAAGGGATTGTAGATATTCTTGATGGACAAGAACTTCTCAGACCGGGCATGAC
>JBEITS010000128.1:0-2195 GCA_040374805.1 Campylobacterota bacterium
CCCCGTTTTATTAAGGGAGACTTATTGATTGTTTCACCCAAGGCGCCTGTTGCATCGGGTGATTGCGTTGTCCTTGAATATAAGCATGATCGAGTTTTTCGCGGTGTGATGGTTATATCGTATATGGATGATGTGGTTGTTTTAGAACATCCTCACCATAAATTCCCACCCCTTGCGCTCACGCGCAGCGATCATTATGTGAAAATTGTTGGAAAAGTGGTTTTGCGGTATCAAAAGTTTTAGGTCTGGTCATTCAGGGTGAAAGCTTTTGATTTTGAAAATTTTGCTTTGTGGCGTTAAAAACGTTAAAAAAGCCTTTAAAATAGCTGTTTTTACTGCAGATGGCCTTGGGTGTTTTCTCCCTGAAAAATAGTTGCTACTGTTAGTGGAGTTGTTCTCAGCATTAGCTTAATGTTTATGCGGGATAAAAAAGAATAAAAAACAGAGCTAAAGAGTTGGAGACAACGATGGTTTCTACGAGATTACGAGTAAAAGAGCTCTTGCGAGAGCGTCGCTGGACCACTAAGGTCTTAGCGGAAAAGACCGGGATGTCAGAGAGTTATCTGACACATATTAAAAATGGCACACGCCGTTGGAACGAAGATGCGCTTCGTAAGCTTTCTGAGGCGTTTGAGCTTGAACCAAGCCAATTGTTTGCCCACAGACCACAAATGTTAGGTGGTGCTTCACTTGTTTCTGGACAAGAAGATGCTCAGGCAAAGGCTCCTATGACCGAAGGTGAATTAAGATTGCGAATTGCTCCTGTTATGGGCGCTATTCCTTCTGAGCCATCGGTGTATAACAATCAATTAATGCAAGTTACGACCGGTTACAAAGACACCTTTGTGCCGGCTTTTGGCTTTGATGACGATCAAATGTTCTGTCTTTGCGTAGAAGATAACAGCATGGCCCCTAATTTTGTTAAGGGTGACTATCTTGTTATTGCTCCGTCTGTTTGGACGCGCTCAGGTGACATTGTTGCTGTTGAATACGGCAATAGCGAAGTGATTAAAGACATTATGTATGTAAATTACATGGATGACTTTATTTTGCTCGAATCGGTTAATCATCGCCGTCCGCCCATTCCTTTGGTTAAAGGTAAAGATTCGTTCAGAATCATTGGTAAAGTTGTGTACCGCTACCAGAAGATGGGGTGATGACATCAACCAAGTATATTAGAATGTCGTTAAGGCCAAGAGTTTTTAAAACCTTGGCCTTTTTGTTTTTTGGGAAGGAAAAACTATGTTTAAAAAATATTTAGTGCTTTGTGTGGTCTTTTTGGTTCCAGGGTCACTTTTTTCTATGTTTTCTTTGGCTGCGGTAGTGGCCCATCGGCGCATGAGCGTCTCTGCGGTTTTTAGGCCTGCTGCTGAGCCATCTGCTGTCGAGCGTGGCCGCTTGGAAGGGTTTTCTGTGGTTATGCCTGGTGGGGTGGGTGTGTTGCCTGTTTCTTCCTATGTTCTTGCGCGTGTCGTTAACGAGTCTGAGCGTCGAGCTGTTCTTCGGGCATATATGGAAAATTTTTTTGATCGATGTGAGGGTGGGGGTGCTGTTCGGCCTATGAATCTTTTTATCCTCCAGGAGTCTGGGGCTGGAGGCGCGGTTTCTGTGTGGCAGTATTTCTTGCATCTCAAGGCTTCTGATCGCCCTGGTGCTCAAAAACCAGTAGTCCGGCACGTATCAAGCGTTGAGTATCCCGCGGAGGAGGCGGCGGTTGCGGCTCTTGAGTCTTTTTACGCTGAGAGCGAGCGGGAAGCATAACCTGTTTTTTGATATTTGGATTACGGGGTATGAGCTTGGTGTTCGTTTTATTTCTATATTAAGATCGATTGTTGCTCCTTTAAGAGTACGGTGCAGCTAGGACGAGTTTTTGTGGGAGTAGGAGCGTTTGGGGTTGATTTTGATAGGAAATCGTATGGTACAAAAATATATATTTATAGTGCTTGTTGTGCTTGGCCATGGCTTTGTAGGTGCGCCTCGGGGTTTTTTTCGAGACTTTCGTGGGAATCTGGGTGTAACGTATGCGGATGCTCCCTGTGCGAGCACGGTTATTTGTGGGGCTTTAGGTGAAAATCCTTCTTCTTTGATTATTAAAGTTCATCCAGACGGCTTGTTGTCGAGCTATCTTTTTAATTATGCAAGAGTTCTTTTGCGTAAAATAGATATTGAGAAATTAAATATTTTTGTGTTTAAAG
>JBEITS010000072.1:0-5448 GCA_040374805.1 Campylobacterota bacterium
CAATCACCAGCTTTTTGCAAAAAATGACTGCAAAATACTGCTTTTTTTCATTTTTCGATGATTATTTTTGTAAAACCTATAAAAACCCTACAAAACAGATGTATAAAACCCCAGAAAAAGCGCTTTTTTTGTTGTTTTATACCGTTTTTATGTCTTAGACATCCTTCAACTTTTTAGCCTTCCGGTTCCGCCAAAAAGGATTAAAGAATAAACGCCCTCTAAACCAGCTCCTCAAAAACAAGATCTTTTATGACGCGCTCCGAATTACACAGCTCTACACCCAAGACCACTACGCTCTTATCATCGCTAAAACACACACATTATTGTTTCTGAATCCGAGCAAGCATCTGAGTAACTACGGCCTCTTGAGAGAGATCAGAAGAATTAATTTCTATGGCCCCAGAGGCTGCCACAAGAGGAGCTACAATCCTGTGCTCATCATGCGCATCACGCTCGGCAATACTTCGCGCCGCTTCATCGCGTGCAAGAGACTCTGCATTGCGCGTTCTATCCCTCATAATGCGTTCTACGCGTGCATCAAGCGAAGCCGTAAGAAAGAATTTATAATCTGCATTCGGAAAAACAACCGTTCCGCAATCGCGCCCCTCTGCAACCACGCTGTATTCTTGGGCAATATCATGCTGAATGCGCAATGCCCACGCGCGAATCTCTACGTTCTGACTAATGATAGATGCAGGCAAGCTTAACCACCCAAGCCCCAAAAGGGCCTCGCGGCGGCGGCCAGAAATGCAAACATAGGGAAAAATAGCAGAACCTTCATACCCATACTCAATGGAACTCAGCAGCTCAATATCGCGCTCAGAAACACTGTCGCGCACATCCATAGATTCTTCAGCAGAAACACACGCCTCATTTTCTTGGGCCGTAACAGCAGGAACAAGCCCGCGAGCAACTAAAAGAACGTAGGCTGCTGCGCGATACAGCAGCCCCGTTTGCAAAACCTTAATCCCTAAGCGCTGAGCTAGCATTCGGGCCGCGGAAGTTTTTCCACTTCCCGCAGGGCCATCAATCGTGATAATCATACAACGCTCACACAGCGGCTGCACAAACCATCTTCATGGCTTGTTTGCTCATAGCGCCAGCATCGTGGGCATTTTTCGCCCCGAGCAGGCTCCGCCCCAACAGAAAACCAAGCAAGTTGAGTTGCCTCGAGCGCTCCTCGCTCCCAAACACGCTCAACTTGTGAAACCAAGAACCATTCACTCAGAACTGCCGGAAGGCCTTTCTTTTTGATAATCGTATCTAAAAACTCTGAGAACTTTTTGCCCGCATCGTCTTTAGCATCAATAAAGAAGGTAATTCTTGTTTCTGTTCCAACTTTTACCGTTCCCGCTTCGCGCATTTTTTCGATCGCTTTTAGAACATCTCGGCGAATTTGAGCCAGCATTTCCCAGCCTTCAATGTTTTCGCTAAAGAACGCAGCATACTGCGCAGGTAAAACAGGCATTGAAGAGAAATGAACAGAAGCCGCCTCACCCTCTTTTTTGTACTCGGCATAAATTTCTTCAGCCGTGAACGACAAAATAGGAGCAATTGTTTTGGTAAGAACATCCAAAATAACACGAAGGACCGTTTGAGCAGATCTTCTGCGATGCGAAGTAGGTTTTTCTGCGTACAAGCGATCTTTAATCACATCAAGATAAAAACCACTTAAATCATTCACACAAAAGTTGCTGATCCTCTTAAAAACACTATTAAAATTATGTTGCTCATAGTCGGCCGTAACTCCGTCAAGCAGCACAGAAAGCTGCGAAAGCGCATATTTATCGATAACCATGAGATCGTCATAGGCAATTGTGTCTGTCTCTGCCGTAAAATCAAACAAATTTGCAAGCAAGAAGCGCGCTGTGTTGCGGATTTTGCGATACGCCTCTGCAAGTGTATCGAGCACGTTTTTAGAGATTGCAATATCGTTCTGAAAATCTGCAGCAGCAACCCAGAGCCTCAGCACATCGGTTCCATATTTGGCGATAACTTCTTGTGGCTCAATACCGTTGCCCAAAGATTTTGACATCTTGCGGCCCTGGCCATCAACCACGTACCCGTGAGTTACAATCGTCTTCATGCACGGTTCACCGTTGAGAATCATAGACGTCAGCATAGAACTTTGGAACCATCCGCGGTGCTGATCTGACCCTTCAAGGTACATATCGGCCGGTAAAAGGCCCCGCTTTGCCAAGAACGCGAAGTGGCTCACTCCCGAATCGAACCACACATCGAGCGTATCGGTTTCTTTTTCAAATTCTGCGCCGCCACAACGATTGCACGAAAGGTCAGATGAAATGGTTTTATTGGCATACAAATCTGCAAGATCTACACGATCCCAAAACTCTGTTCCTTCTTTTTCGACGCCCAGGGCAATACTATCCACAAATTCCTTGGTCACAAAACCCGCAGAACAACCCTTGCAAACAAGCGCGGTGATAGGCACACCCCAATAGCGCTGGCGCGACATACACCATTCGGTACGTGTTCCAACCGAACCTACAAATCGGTTGCGGCCCCAATCGGGTACAAATTCGATGTTTTTGGTGGATTCGATGGTTTTTGCAGCCAAATCGTTTTGCTCAAGGTTGCAAAACCATTGGTCTGTTGCTCTAAACATCAGCCCATTGCGGCAACGCCAACAATGTGGGTACGAGTGTGAAATTGTTTCTTTTTTGATGAGCGTTCCAAACTCTAGGAGCAAAGAAATAACTCTGCCATGAACCTCACTCACTTTTTTACCTGCAAGTTCAGAGAGCCTTACATCGTCTGTGTAGGTTCCATCGTTTGCCAGCGGTGAGGTGATAGGAAGCTTGTTTTTAATACCCATAACATAGTCTTCAGGCCCACAACCGGGAGCACAATGAAGACAGGCTGTTCCATCACGCAGAGAAACACCATCATCGAGAACCACCGGAACGGTGTAGCTGGAGACCAGTGGATTGCGAACACGAAGGCCCGTCAATTCCGTTGAATGAAAGGTTTCTACCGTTACCGCACCAGAAAGTTCAAATTTTTCTAAAAGAGCAGGAACAAGATCTGTTCCCATCAAATATCCTTGGTCACCCCTCGCAACAAGCGAATACGAAGCATCGGGATGCAAAACAACCGCCTCGTTGAGTGGCAACGTCCAGGGGGTTGTTGTCCAAACCGCAAATGCAGCCTCTTGCAAACCTGCTTTTGCCATTGCAGAAGCCAAAGAACCTGTTGGAGCATCTACAACAAACCGAACATAAATTGAAGGGTCTTTGCGGTCTTGGTGCTCAATTTCTGCCGAAGCCAAAACCGTCTGGCACGAAGCGCACCAGGGAACAGTTTTGCCCTTGCGCTCGATATAACCTTTTTCTACCAGAACCCCAAAAGCTCTGACGATATCAGCCTCGTACGAAGGATCCATGGTTGCATAACGTTTGGAAGCATCTGCCAAAACACCAATTTGTCTAAACTCTTTATGCTGGGTTTCCATCCAATTGGCTGCGTAGGCACGGCATGCCTTTTTGAGGGCCACAACATTAGCTGAGCCTTTTGAAGTATCAATCCCCTGCTCTGCAGCAACTTTTAGTTCAATAGGAAGACCATGACAATCCCAGCCATAGGTTAAATCGACATGAAAGCCGGCCATGCGCTTGAATTTGCACACCATATCTTTGAGAACCGCATTGAGTGCATGCCCCATGTGAAGGTGGCCATTAGAATACGGAGGACCCCAATGCAAAATAAATTTCTTACTGCCCTTGTTATGGTCAATTGCTGCATCGTAAATATTGGAAGCATCCCAAGAGGCCAAAATCTCTACATCTTTCTGCGCGGCATTAGCCCGAATAGGAAACGACGTCTGCGGCAGATTGAGTGAATCTTTATAACTTTTTTTTTCTGGCGTACTAGACATAGCAAGGCCCTTGCGTGGATACATTACGATTGACGATAGCAACAACAATGGAGCCCAGTTTATCGTACACTTGCCAAAAAAGCATCCACGATCCACCAAACGCAAGCCGCTTTAAACCTACATGTGCCTTTTTTTAAGAAAAATAAAAAAAAGAATCCAAAAAGGCGCAAGAACATACGATCTCTTACGCCTTTTTGTGTAAAAACTACTGGCCTGCGTACATTTGTTGCTGAGCAGGATCTACATATAGTTGCTGCTGAGCAGGAGCTTGTTAATATTGCTGCTGCACAGGATAGTTTTGCATTTGCTGTTGGACCGGCATCTGCTGCTGTGTTGGCTGCATGTACGATTGGCTCATTTGAGATGCATCGTACGGTTGCGAATATTGCTGAGTCTGGGTTGGTGAACCATACGGTTGCTGGTACTGCATTTGCTGCACAGGATAATTTTGCATTTGCTGTTGCACCGGCATTTGCTGCTGTGTTGGCTGCATGTATGATTGGTTCATTTGAGATGCATCGTACGGTTGCGAATACTGCTGAGTCTGAGTTGGAGCACCATAAGATTGCTGGAATTGTTGCTGTTGTTGCACAGGATAGTTCTGAGCTGGTTGCTGCATAAATGTTTGTGGCTGAGGCGAAGCGTACATTTGGCCTGCGGCAGAAGCTTGAGCCGAAAGATCTTGCATTGTAGACGCATCCAACAAAGACATATCAACCTGAGGCTGATCCATCATTGATTGATCTTGGGATGAATAATTTGCCGTAGAAGTTTCTGCTACAGGAGCAGCAGACGCAAACTCAACTGGTGCAGGTGCAGCATCAGAAACCGAAGAAGCACCTGCAAAACTTGTGTCTGCAGCCAAAGCTCCCTGGCTTGCCTGAAGAGCCTCTGCATCAAGAGCCTGCTGTTCTTGAGATGTTAACGTCATAGAAAAACCAACATCTTCAACCATGTGAGAATCTGAACTTTTTTCTTCTGGCTGCACAGCAGCTGAATCGGTTTCTGATACAGGCGAATCTGATGAATCGCCCGCCGAAGAAGATTCATCTGCCACAACTTCAGTGCCATATTTTTCATTTAAAGCCTTGCCAAGCGCAGCCATATCAATTGTTGCACCACCAGAACTCAACGCAGCAGAAGGCGTAGGCGATGTAAAGAACTCATCACCCGGCAAATAGGCAAGATCTTCTTGTTTTTCAATATCAGACTGCTCGCCCGCAGACTGAGCAAGCAACTCCTCAATACGCATCCCGGTCATTTCATACACCGTTTGCCCCAAGTTTTGCTCAGCAAGCTGCTTAAAGTCTGGAGAACGCAGCGCAAGACGCGCAAATTCTTTACGCATAAATTCATTAATTGTTCTTGGATAATCATATTTTTGAGGAGGAAGATTCAAAAACTGCTGCTGAGGAGTACTTGCTGGAAGCGTTCCACCAAAAACTGTAAACGGATCATCTAAAGAAGGCGCTTGGCTCGATTTTGAAAAAACAGGATTTTCGGCAGGAGCACTTGCAGCAACGGGGGAAGGTGCTGCAGCTGCTGATGACACC
>JBEITS010000086.1:0-4518 GCA_040374805.1 Campylobacterota bacterium
CATTTGTATGGCTGTTAACAATAAGATCTAAGTTGCGTTGCGTTGGCTGATCGAGCATCAAATAATCGTGTGCTTGATAAAAATGCACCTTATTGAGCATCGTAAAGACGGCTGAATTATTCTTGTTAATGTAGCGAACCAACGTATCCAGGGCATCATATAAAACAGCATCCCGCATAAAACGCTGGGTATCTGAATCACCAAACGTGCTTGAGCACCATTCTTTTGAACAGCCTTCATTAAAAACTTGTTCATCAATACCTGTTACACGATAGCCGTTTTTCTTAAAAAGCCCCGATAAATCGGCCGTCGATGAATTCGACTTAACAACAATTTCATCGGGTAAAAATTTAGCTAATTCCGCCTCAAGCGTTCGCTCATCATTCTCTTCGATTGTTGTTGCAAAAAGCTGTCCTGTAACAAGCTCGGCAAACACAAGCCCAACACTTGTTCCTCTTTTTGAACACGAAAGCAGGTACGACGATGATTTTTCATCGAGCAAGCCTTCATCAATAAGCGTTCCCGGGGTTAAAACCCTTGTTACACCACGCTTAACGACCTGACCCGGCACGGGTTTACTGAGCTGATCGCAAATCGCAATAGAAAAGCCAGCTTTAACAAGCTTAACAAGATAATGCTGAAGCGCGTGAACAGGAATTCCACACAACGGAATATCTTCGCCATTATGCTTGCCTCGCTTGGTAAGCGTTAAGGCCAGATGCTGCGCTACAACACGCGCATCTTCAAAAAAAAGTTCATAAAAATCGCCGACCTGAAACAACAACAAAGCGTGTGGATGCTCTGCTTTGATCGCAAAATATTGAGCCATTAAAGGCGTAACTTCACCAGACATAGAGATATTTTATTCTTAAAGAAGTGGAAGACGAGCTTTTTCAAGCCATACTAACCAGAATACTCTCATCTTTTATATGGTCAAAAAAATTCGGCTATCAACGCCTAAAAAGGGCTTTTTGAAGCTTTTCATTGTTCGCAAGATTTCGACTGCTAACCACCCCAAAATACTGTGGCAAGACAACAGTTTCTAAGAACTTAAGCGCTCCAACAGCATCTTTTTTGTTGTTTTTACGAACCACCAAGGTTGAATCTGGATCGTGCACAGCTTGCTCAAGCCGCGTTGCAAGCATCAAAAAGAGCTCAACACCCGGGTATTCCTCGGGATCTAGATTGCGAAGCGAATCTCTTACCCCCAGATCTTTAGAATCTGGCTCTTTTTTTTGCTTATACGCTGCATGAACCCGGTTTCCCGCACCCAATAATCTATCAAATTTAGACCAATAATAATCGCCCAAATCTTCTGAAAGACGCTCCATTCTTTCGCTTGCATCCGTAAGAGGCAAAACATCGTCTAACCCAACTTTATTAACGTGCTCTTCAACAATACGCGAGGTTAAATATTGGCTAATTTTAGGCTCTTTTACACCCAAGGCTCCCTTGCTTTCACACCCAAACGCATATTCTCGTAATGTTGTGTTCGTTTCGGGCTTAAGCTCAATATCCATAGCCATATATTTTTTATTTACGCATGCCCACTGAGTTGTTTCAAGATTTACAAACGGCTTAATAATCTCAAGCTCATCTCGCGTAAGAGCTCCCTCGGGAAGCTCATCGGCTTCAGCATCGATATTAGGCTGAACAAGATAAATAAGTCCATTTGTGCCCTTACGCACCGTCCAAGGCAACATGGCCATAAGGTTTTGAGGCTGCAACTTACCGTCAGCGCCACCTCGCGCATCAATAAACTGAAAAATCGTGTTGTACCAAATAACACGTAAAATGCGGAATATCGGCCCTAACGTGATACTACTTCTATCTTCAGGATCTATCACACAACGAACTCGCACAAGTTTGCCACCCGAGGTTGAAACCAAGCGGTCACACTCTCCCAAGCAAGCTTCTTCTATCGGCTCTAGAACATCCCCACCAAAACTTGACCAAAGATCCACCACGTTTTTATCCGCAATAGATTTAACCATAATATCTTCAAGCAATCGCGCATACGAAAGAATATCGTCCCACGACATGCACTGAATATTCACAAATTCTTTTGATAAACCGGTCGTTTTACGCAAAAGATCGGCCGCAGATTGAAGTTTTTTTGCAGCAGCACCCGCTATTGTTTCTCTCAGTTCAGGCTCAAGAGCTGCAAGCAAGGTAGATACACGCTCTGATGTTTCTTTAAGCGAAACTTTATTGAGTGTTTTTGTTTTCCATTCTTCCAAAAGCGAGTTAAAACCCCAACGAACAAGGGCTTCGCGCTCCAAATTCTTCTGCGCGCGCTGATACCATGATTCATTTTCCAAGTAATACAGCAATTCTGCATTTCCCGTTAAATCACGATAAACCGTATCTTTTTGATCAAATTCACTAAAAAGCAACGCCATTTGCTGCATCAAATAATTCACACGGATATTCTCTCGCGAGGAACGCATGTACATACTCAAAAAATCTACAAAAACAACGCGTTTTACACCTTTTTCTAAACAACGTGATGTTAAATCATCTAAAAATGTTTGGTACGAAAGAGGGAGCGTAATTCCGTCAAAGAAGAACATCTGATCGGCACGTACATTTTTGAGCCCCGAAGATTGAGCTTCAGAAAGCGGCATAAACCTGCGAACTTCGCCATAATTTTGGGCATTTACCAGGAAAAATTTCCCTTCAAATTCGCACGGAACCCACGGATTTGTTGCCGTGAGCTTAAGAAGTTGTAAGTTTTTTACAAACGCATCAAACGGATTAGTTGGCTGATTAAGTTCATCGGCATGCCAGCCATCCGTAGCAACAACCTGAGAAACACGCTTAATACGATTATAATAATTCGCCACAATCTGTTCTTGATTCTCCATAAAGTAGTCAATCACATCTGTTGCAAGGTCTTCTTCGCCCTTAACACTTGTTACATCAACAAAAACATATCCATCGGGTTTATAGGTAAAATGACTAATTTGAGCAGGTAAATCTGCGATATACACGTCTTTAGAGAACTCAAAAATATCTGCGAGCTGAGACGATGTATTATCTGTAACCTCGTAATTACCCATATCGGCGCCATGCTTAATCCAGTTTTTAATGTTTCCCAGCATGGTGCTTTTGCCCACCCCATCAACAAAACTATTAAAAACATAGACCGTTGTGTCGCCACCCCGCGGGGTAAGATACGTAACAAACTTTTTAACAAAATCCTGCGCATGCGCTGTTGCAAAACTATTGCGCTGCTTAGTTGGCAAAATTGGGTACGTAATATCAGCACCCGTGTAAAATTTAAGGGTTTTTACAGGAGATTTAATGAGATGCTGAATGTGTTTACGATTAAAAAGGATATCTTGAGTGGCCACATTCTGGCCATCTGCAAGCATTAAATTTTTGTCGTATAAAAACTCAAAGAAATTCACAAAACCATTCAAAACACCATTTACATCATCTGCCTGCACAAAACTACGCGCAGCGTTCTCATGGGAACGAACGTGCGCAAATAATTGCGTAAAAGAATCTCGCTGCAAAAGCTCAAAAACACGTGGAAAAAGCTCAACACGGTCGTCGTGAATATGTTCAAACAAGCCAGTTTTGCTTAACGTATTAACGTCTCTGAGAGCAAAAGCAGTTAAAAAACCAAAATAATTTGCAGGAGGCTTAGACCAGCCGCCACTTCCCTTAAAAGCCGTTTCATCGCACAACGAATCGCCCACCAGGTCATTGAAATTAGAAAAGTACGAATCAAATGCAGAGCCTTCGTACCCCATCACCATAATTCGACCATCAAGCTTCATGCCAGAGCGCTCTAAATCGCATTCTAATTTGTCGTAACTATCGGCCGTTTGGTCGAGTAAGTATTCATGATATTCATGCCCATATCGTTCATGCAGGCAAATCCCATATTGCGACAAAAAGCTGTCGCAGAAAGATTCGATAGGTGCAGGTTTTTGGTCAGGTTTAATAAGCCCAAGATCTTGGTAGACACGAGGCAAAAACGTTCCAGACTGAAAAAGAACGGGTCCACTTTCCCATTTTCGCTGAGAAATACGCTTTTTCATGGAAGTAACAAATTCACGCGCTTTTTTAGTAATCCGCTCGTAATATCCATGAAATTTAGGGATTCCATTAAATTTAGAAACCGCATGCTCGAGCGCTCGCAATGACGTGTTCAGAGAATCATCTTTGTATAAAGACTCGGGATCTATAAGCTCCCATGCAACCAAAACAGCTGCTCTAATTCCAATAAGATGATAGTCAAAGTAAATACCCCCAAAATGGATGTAAGAATCTACATCGATTCTTTTCCACCATGCGTAAAAATTTTCTGAATTTGCTGGTGGTTTTTTAGAAAGTTTTACATGAACAACCGGAACATCTTCATCCACAACATACACGCGCTCAAGAAAACCGGCGTATTCCTCTAATCCTCGCAGCATTTTGTCCCAGAAATCTTTACTGATAGATTTAGGTCTAGCATCCAGCTGATGGGTCATTGCATCCATGCACGCCAAAATTCCTCGGGGC
>JBEITS010000131.1:0-2128 GCA_040374805.1 Campylobacterota bacterium
ATCTCTGTTTGATGTTGGGATATGTTCTAACAGCTGATGTAGCTGAAGATTTATTTCTTCAACAGATGCACGAGGATTTAAAGCTGGTCGTAAGAGAGTTTCTGTTTCTTTGCACCACCATGCAATAGCGTCTTCACGCGATAAAGAAATTTCTATTGCGCCCGCAAAACGCCGTGATTTGGCGGCGGGTCGAGTGTCTCCGCTGTTTTTGGAGTCTAGTCGTGGAAAAAATTTAATAGTGCTGAGTTTGATACCTTCTGCTACAGCTCCTGAGTTGCTTTTTATATAGGAAGGCGCAACTTTTGGTATTGGTTCTTGGGGGGCGCTGCTAGAATCTGATTCAGATTCACGTGCGCTTTGTGTTAATTTTGGCGCAGGAGTAATACTTGCTGCTGAGGTTGAGCCAAGCCCACAGAGCCACCACGGCGCATGTAAATTGGCTGTAAGAAAGGTGAGGATAGCAATAAGATACATATTCAGTTGCATTATATTTATCCTCATATCGTTTTCACATATTTCTATCATCCTCCAAAAAGTTTCTGATTGTAAATGAAACGCGGAGAGATGCGGCTCGTGCATGCTTTTTTCACAAAAAACATCGTAATTCTTTAGATGCTCACCACCATTTGTAGAGAATGTTTAGCAAAGGTATTGTATAGAGAAATATTGAGTTTCTTTTATGTAGGGGTTTTTTATGCAAAGAATAGCAACGTTGTTGGTGGCATTAAGTATTTTTTTATCGGGCCCTATTTTGAGCCCAACGCCTGCAGAGCGAATGGAAATACGGTTGATGTTGCAGCAATGGAGATTTTCCGAAGATGGCATTAAGAAGAGTTTTGTAAGAGACCTTGTTGATAAACAAAGAGATTTGGATGAGGTTTTGGAGTACATTCTGAAGCAACCTCTGGGTGATGCTCTTACGCAAGAGAGACGAGCTTCTTGGCTTGCGTCTCTGGACCATCATATTGACCAATTATTGAGACTGGCGGACTCTTGTGCTTCTTATAGAGAGCATGACTTTTACGACCAGTTTAAGAATGTAAGCGTGTTTGTTTATAACGATATATTTGCTGAATCGACTTCTTTGGATGGGGCGATAGTTGATCGTATACAACAGGCTCGTGATCATCTAGCGTGACTCTTCCTCGTTTAACGATGTGATTATAGATCTATAGATTCGTAGCGTATTTATTGGCAAAATCGGACTTTTATGCGGGTTTGAGTTTCATATTGAAACTGTAAATACCTAAAAAAGTCCGATTTTGTATGAAAAAGCAGCAAAAATGGGGTGTTTGGGCCTAAATAATCTAAAAAAACTTAAACTAAAGCGTATGAAGAAAGATTAGTTTTTTAGGTTGGTCTGTGTTTAAAAAGACAGGATATGTAAGCCTTATTTTGGGGCTTTTAGCGAGCAGTGTCGCTGCTGGGCAACAAACAGCCCGATCTGGCACATTGCCTATTCTGCCAACACTGCCAGAAAAAGTTTTTGTTGCGTATTCCTCGCTCCAGTCTGACCAGCTTGCAGTTAAAAAAATTGTCCCTCTCTTGGGTGTTCCTCTGGCTCTCTATGTGCTAGAGCATCGTGCCGGAATTCCATCTGATATAGCACGCCTTAAGGGCAAGAAAGTTTTTAAGGCATTGGGTTGTGCGCTTGCTCACCACATTATTCCGCTTGCTCAAGATAAAAAAATAGCGGTTGCGCTCAAAAAGGGGCTAAAAAACTTTGTTTTGAGCGGTCAGAGCATCAGATTCTTTCTTGATGCGGCGATGCGCTTTAAATTTCCTAAAAAAATGACCGATACCTACCCCGGGCTGCATGTTGCATCGTATGCCATCAAAATCTTCTTGATAGTTGCCAATCTGACAGCCTCACATCGCCAAACATCGTCACTCTTAAACCGCGTGAACAAAGAAGCCAGGCGGCGGCGTGTAAAAGGGGTGGAGTGGAGTGTGGTTGAGCCTTCAAAAAAACATGTGATGCTTTTAAACCCTTGGGTTAAAACCTTACAAAATCTTGTGAGTAACCGTGGGTTAGATGGCCTGAGGTTTAATGCACCTTATTTATTAAGGTCGATCGAGAACATGCGGCGCCTTTATGCTCAAAAAAAATTAGAAACGCTCAACGAGC
>JBEITS010000011.1:0-15254 GCA_040374805.1 Campylobacterota bacterium
AATTGGATCTGCGCTCGACAAAGCACACCAAGGAAAAGTATTGCTCGAAAGTTATGGGTATTCTACATCCCTTGTGAGCATGCACACCGTAAAACCACTAAATCATGCCTTTTTACATAAAATTATGCATTCATACTCTGCTATTTTCACCTTTGAAGATCACGATGCCCCTCTGGGTATTGGCAATCTTATAGGGTCTTTTATCGCAGAACATAAAACACGGACAATGCTTTTTAAACCTTTTGGGCCAAGTCTATCAACAGCTATGCCGGGAAAATCTCCGGTTGCGTATCCCTCAGCAAAAGCATTTGATATGCGCTCAGCAGGACTTGAAATGCTAGACCTGCTGGCAAGCTACAACGTCATTCCCGACCATGAAAGCTGGATAAAAAACAAATCTTAAAAAGTCTTGTTTTTGCAAATCACCAACACCTCAAAAATCCTCAAACGCCTTAATATCGCCAGCCAACCAGCAAAACATGTTTCAAGCTGAATATATTTACTTGCCACCCTAAAAAGGCTTAGGCTCAAAATGTGTACGTAGCTTACGTCTTCTCTTTACAAAGGAACTACATGAAAACGCTGAATATTAAAAAAGTTCTCTTTTCACTCACATTATGTGCGCTTTTTGCACTATCACCAATCAAAGCTGAAGATACAGCTCCTGCAACAGACACTGCTGCAACTACAGACACAACTGCCACAGATGCCGCGCTAGAAAACACACTTCCCATCACGCTCGAACAATTTGATAAGTTGCGTGCATTAATTCAACGCCAAAGCGATAACGCAGCTCAGCTCGACAGAGACTTCCAAGGCTTTTTGGATGATTTACTAGGAACATCTACCGCTGATGCAACAACCGACACCAAATAATAAAAAATAAGGAAATATGTTATGAAAAAGACATTATTTTTAATGCTTACGCTTATTGCAGCGCTTGGCCTTGCAACAAACAACGTCTATTCAGCTAAACAGGCTACCTCAAACCCCGTGCAAACAGTTGTTGCTGAAGAAGCTGACGTAGCTCCAGCTAAATCTGATTGCACTGAATGTTGCGGTTCGGCACAATGCACAAGCTGGTTTGATCAAGCGAAAGCATGGTTTTTAGGACTTTTCAAAACCACCGAACCGGTAAAAGCCGCACAAAAAGCTCCTACCAAAGCTCGCTCCACACTAAAAGATTGCAACGACGATTGCATCGATGACGCTACATGCGAAGAAGACGACGAAGCTCAAG
This sequence comes from Campylobacterota bacterium, assembly GCA_040374805.1. Taxonomy (GTDB): domain Bacteria; phylum Babelota; class Babeliae; order Babelales; genus VHBT01. The sequence continues at coordinate 1,241 of JBEITS010000011.1, forward strand.
CCGCCAAATAACAAAAAAAGGGCTTAGCATAAAAACTAAGCCCTTTTTTTATTTCTCAATCCAACATCAACATTGGCTACCACCAAACAAATTACTGAACAACCGAGTGATCGTCTTTCATTTCTAAATCGGACCTAATTTGAAGTGCTTTTTGCAGAATAGTATCAATTTTAGTCTGCGGAACGTTCTTCATTTTTAAGTAATTTGTAAGAAGCTCTTCTTCTGTCATAGAAACAGAAACCGATGCACGTTTTTCACGAACTTTAATTTTGTGCACAGGCGTAACAGAAGCAACATACCAAGCGTCTTTGCAGGCAATTTGCACTGCAGCAACATCAACAGCATCCTGCAGATCTTCGGGAACATAATAGACAATTTTAACAATTGCCCCCCTAAGATCGTGCATCCCAAGCTCTTCTACAATTTGCTTAGTTTGGTTCTGATCAGAAGAAAGCCTAATATCAAGCTGCAACATAGGCCGCGTGGGTGTAGGAATAAAGCGATATGAAGTCTTTTTTTCATCCGAAATTTCAACCGCACAAAAACCCTTAATATCGTTGCGCTCTCCAAAATCGATTCGTTCAAGCGAGCCCGAATACACAATGGGACAGCGTCCCTGCTTATTTAAATCCTGAAATCGATGCAAATGTCCCAAGGCAACATAATCGAATGGCTCAAGAGCAAGCTGTGATGGCATTAAAATGGGATCTGAACCTAAAATAGCCGTTCGCTCGGAGCCAGAGAAAATCCCTTCACTCACGGTAAGATGCCCCGCCAAAACCGCGGGAAGCGCTGGGTCTAATTGACGAGCAAGCTCTGCAATAATGTGCCCAACAGCATCTGCTAAATACTCAACAATTTCGCCTGAATTTTTAAACCTCACGTCTGTTCTTGCAATAACCGAATGCCGAGAAGGCCATGGAATTCCCACGATCTGAACCACTCCACTCTTGGTTTGAAGCCGCAAAATCTCTGGTTTAGAAAAAATATGAAAACCATCGACCGGCAAATCACCAAAAATATCCAAGGCGTGTGCTTTTCCAAAACTCATAGGATGATCATGGTTTCCCACAACAATTGCCACTGGAATGCCATGCGCATTCAAGCGTAAAAGCTGTTGTAGAAATAGTTTTTGCTGAGTGGGGGTAGGGTTGGCTGTTTTATAGGCATCACCCGAAAACATAAAAAAATCTATGTTTTGCTCAATTGCTTGGTCAACACAAAATTCTAGACACTTTTTGAAGTCTAACAACCGAGAATGAATGCCCGTTGCGGGGTCGATGCGTCCATAATTTTCGACCCCAAAATGGATATCTGCTGTATGAAAAAACGTAATCATAGTTGTTGTTGTTGTGCACTTTCATCTAGAAAAAAGTCCGCTTGCCCATCCATAGAAGCAACTGATGCCTGATGATTTACAATAGAATGGGCATCAATATGTCGGTCTTCTAAACAGCACATTCTGTTGATAACAACCCCTTTGCCAAGGGTGCACGCAGAAAGCTCTACAAAACTTTCTATGGTCGCATTGTCTTTAACGATAGTGTTGTTTCTGATGCGCACAAACGGTCCCACAACGCACTCGCTCCCAATTAAACTGTCTTGAATAACCGTATGAGACTTAATCGATGTAGAATTACCAATAGTTGCATGCGCTAAAATAGAGAAAGGACTAATGGTGCAATCTGCCCCAACAATTGTCCCCCGCAGCAAGAGAACCCCCGTTCCAATACGTGTATTTTGACCAATATGAACATCAACATCCACATGCATGTTGCTTGGGCTCTCAAAGTGAACCCCACGCTCCGTCCACTGCCGAACCAGTTGGGTGCGTAAAATTTGTTCTACAATCCAAAACTCTTCGAGCGTGTTAACACCTTGAACGGTCTCAAACGGTGCATTAATCGTTGTAACAACATGGCCACGCAACGAAGCCAGGCGAACTAAATCGGTTAAATAAAATTCACCAGAAGCATTGTTTGTCGAAAGAGATGAAATAGTAGATTCCAAAAAATCACGTCTAAACGCATAAATTCCTGCATTAATACGAGAAACCGACCGTTCTTCTGGCGTGCAATCTTTCTCTTCAACAATACGCGTTCCATGCACATCAACAATCACACGGCCATAACCGGTAGGATTAAGCACATTAGATGTTACAAACGAAACAGCTGCATGATGCGCAACATGATGCGTCATTAAATTTTTTATAAGTTCTGGCGTAATAAGCGGCATATCGCCATTAATAACCAAAATATGTTCTGCAGTGCCCCACGATGCGCGTGAACAAGCAACGGCATCTCCCGTACCAACAGGTTGTAACTGATGAGAAAATGAAATTTTTTCTGACACGCATGTGTCTTTAATTGATTGCTTAAGAAAATCAGATTGCGCACCAACCACAATATTTATGGGCAAGCCTGCCAAACTCAATGCTTTAAGTGGATAAAAAACAAGTGGACGACCACACAAAAGTGCTAGCAATTTATTCGTAGGACCCTTAAAACGCGAGGACCGCCCCGCAGCAATCACAACGGCTAAAAAAAGCTGATCGATGGTCATGGTTAAAAAGCCTTAAAATTAATACGAAACTCACACAGCTCTCTTCTGAGCACACAATTCCTTGTTGCACATTGCCTCCTACTTTACCCGAAAAATCTGTAACCCCCAAAACACTCTTTCATGTTTTTTTAAGACTCTAAATATTGAACTTTTTTTGTTGTCCTGAACGGACGCCACATAGTGACAGAAGTTTGATCTCTTCAGCAAGTCATGCTATCGTTATCAGGCTTTATAATGCTCTACAAGCTATAAAGCCTAAAGCATCACGCATATTTACGTGAAAATTTGGAGAGGTTCCAGCCTTTGCACTTCTTAACGAAGTAATGCTACGGCAAACAGAGACTGTAAGGTTTCTACAAAGAAAAATTTGTTGAAATAAACGAATAAATTAGGAGAGATGGCTTCCGCCTTCGTCAAGACTTCGGCGAGACGGGACGCCACGCAAAGTCTTCTGTAAAATGTGGGTTGGAGAGATGGCTGAGTGGCCGAAAGCGCTCGTCTCGAAAGCGAGTATACCTTTACCGGTATCGTGAGTTCGAATCTCACTCTCTCCGCCAGGCTTCGTTCTAACAAGCTATGGTTGGCAGGCCACCCTTCTTAAATGATTGATATAATCAGCAACAGGTGCAAAACCAGTACAATCTTTGCTAATCGCCATCTATGGCCAACACACGATGGTTTATACCCAAAATACGTACATCAAAAAAGCTTAAGCCTATGAAATTCCCCTCGCTCGATACCTATTTAAGTCTCTGCACACAAGTGTATGACATCAGCCTTCCCGTACCGCCAGCGGATGAATATGCTTTTTTCACATCCTACGCCCAGGAATGCACCGGCCCCATACTCGAACCGATGTGCGGAACAGGTAGATTTCTGCTCCCCATGCTTAAAGATGGTTTTGATGTTGAAGGGTTTGATGCGAGCAAACATATGCTTCAGGCTTTACGAAAAAAAGCTGCTGATCAAAACCTAGCGTCCAACGTCTCCTTTAGTTTTGTGGCCAATTTTGAATCATCTAAAAAATACGGCTTAATTTTTATCCCCAGTGGATCGTTTAACCTCATCACAGACCGCAAAGACATCGCTGACGCGCTTAAGAAGTTCTATGATCTTTTGTTGCCCGGTGGAAAATTAGTTATCGAGATCATCACACTTGCCGCAACCCCTCAAAACCCAGGAGCGTGGCGACGTGAAAAATGGGATAGGCCACAGGGAGGGTTTATCTTGGTCAGCGCCATGGAAGAACCCCCCATAGATAACGTTAATCTTACCCATTGCACGCACGATCTTATTGTAGACGGGAAGGTTATCCTGAGCGAACAAGAAACCTTTAAAATCAGACTTTATTCTCAAGAGGAATTTAATACACTTTTAAGTGAAGCCGGTTTTTCAAAAATTGCAGCCATAAAAGCATTTAACAGATCACAGCAACCAGAATTGAGCGATAAAGACATCGTTTTTGAATGCACAAAATAAAGTATCACACTCTTTTATTGCCTTGTTTGCTTCTGGCAACGCGCCCATGATATTTTGAAAAAGTATCGCTCACATTTCATGCGAAGATTAGGTATGAATAAAGCATCTTATCTTATTGTGGCGCTGTCTTTCATCGCCGCCTCCCCCGTTCAAGCACCTTGGTGGCATGGCAGCAAGCCTACCGCGCCGGCTCGTACATCAGCCGCAGCAAAAGGCGGTGCGCCTGCCAAACCTAAGAAATCCTGGTTTTCCTTCGGCCAAACAAGCCCTACCTCAAGATCTTCGGCTGACGAAGTAACGTACGCCACAAATCCTATGCATGCAAAAGCTTCTCAATCAAGAATGGGCAGCTACCCATCACTCTTCAGCGACAGCGACGTAACCCCTCGGCTACGCGCCCAAAGAGCAGCGGCGAAACAACATACACAACGCACAGTAGAAGTTACCTCCGAATCAGAAGATGCAGACACAGCCGAACAAACCAAACCAGCAGCAACACATCGCACTAAAAAACCGGCAACATTAACTACTCCGCAGCCTGCAAATGCACCCACAACTACAAGAGTTCCGCCTGTAGCAGCAACAACAGGTCAACCACTTCGGGGAGCGCTACGATTAGCTCCGCCACAAAAAATGGCCAAGCCCTATGATCCTATAGGCACGCCAAGCGAATCAGCTATAAATGATCTCTACACTGTAGTTAAACAAGAAAAAAAATCACGAGTATCATTCACAGAGCCTAAAAAACCCATAGGGTCACGCACCAGCCCCTGAACAAATAACAGCAGCACGTTCATGGTGCCGCGCCCCAACATTTCCTCGCACAAAACATCATCTCACCGCATCCAGCCGCTTGAGCACCTTTCTAACGCCCACAAAACCAAAGAAAATCGTGAAGCATAAGGTTGCCGCAAAACATCCCCACACGGGCAAGCTGCCAGCCTGGCCAAGAATTGCAGCCCGCATCCCCTCAACGTGATACACAAAAGGGTTGAAAAGCATTCCGTAGGCAGCAACGGGCGAAAGCTGATACAGCGTCTGCCACGAAAACTGGAAACACCCCATCATCCACATAGGGAATAAATAGCGCATCCAAATGGGATCTACTTCGTTAATGTTATCGGCAAAACCTGCAAAAAAGATTCCCAAAAAGCCATAAAAAAGTGCGTTCAATATCAATAACGCGATAAACCAAACAGCCGAAAAATTGGCGGGATTGAATTGGTTCCACACAAAAAGCAATCCAAACGGGAGCGCAAAAATACCCAGCGATAAGCTGCGCAAAGAATCTGAAATCGCCACCCGAACAATGGCAAGCCAGCTGGGGAGAGGAAGCGTAATGTGGTACGAAATAATTTTGTTACCCGTCAGATCTACCACAAACCGCGTAATTGCCGTAAAAGTCTCTAATCTGCCACTAATCCCCACACACGATGCCGCAATAAACATGCCAAAATCTGGGGCAACGCCCGCTCGCGCCAAAAGGTAGCCCATCACCACCACATTAACTGCAACGTAAATGAAAAAATCAAACAAGCGACTTTTGTACACAGGTTTAAAAACAACAAGGTCTGAATACAAAAGCTGCCAAAAAACTGGCAAAGAAGTAATTATATTTTTAAGCATACAGACACATCCCTAAACAGCGTCCAAGCGCCTCATAATGCCACGTACCCCAATCCATCCACACACAATTGTAAAAAATACCGTCATAGCAAAACAAAGCCACATCGGCAGACTGCCCGCCTGACCTAAAATTACAGCCCGCATCCCTTCCATCGGATACACAAACGGATTAAGAAGCATCAAATACGCAAGCCATGGATACGCTTCATGCAAGACATGCCAGGTGAACTGAAAGCACCCCAGCGTCCAAAGCGGAAAAATCACACGAACCCACATCGGTTCTAGCTGATTCATATCAGGAACCATGGTAGCAAGAGCAACTCCAAAAAAACCAAACAACATGGCGCTAGAGAACAACAGAGCAAGAAACCAAAACGGCGAAAATAACACGAAATCAAATTGATTCCAAACAAAAGGAAGCGCAAAGGGAAATGCAAAAATGCTCAACGATATAATTCTCAGCGCATCAGAAATTCCAACACGCGCAACAGCCAGCCAACTTGGAATGGGCAGCGTTGTATCGTAAGAAATAACCCTATTTCCTGTGATATCTGCAACAAGAACCGCCGCCCGCGGATAAATTTCAAACATCCCGGCAGCTGCAACACAGGTTGCCGCTGTAAACATTCCAAAACCCTTATGCATCCCCAATTTAGTGAGAAGCCGCCCCATTACAAAAACAGTAATTGCAACGTACAAAAAGAAATCGAATAAACGTCCTTTGTATGAAGGCTTAAATACCAAAAAATCTGAATACAAAAGCTGCAAGAACACGGGAAGCGAAGAACGCATATTTTTAAACATCAGCACCCTTTGTAAATTCTAAAATCATCTCACAGCATCTAATCTTCTAAGAAGGCGCGACACACCGATACATCCACACATAAAGGTCAAAGCAAGCCCTGCAAAAAAACTCAGTGCAACCGGCAAGCTCCCCGATTGGCCAAGGATTGCCGCACGCATTCCCTCTGTTGTGTATAAAAATGGATTTAACAAAAGAACATAGGCTAGCAGCGGAGATTTTGCATACATCATTTCCCAGGTAAATTGAAACCCACCAAGCATCCACAATGGAAACACAACGCGAATCCACATAGATCCAATTTTGCTCATGTTTTCAATGCAGCTCGATAAAAAAATACTAAAAAATCCATACATCAAGGCATTGGAGCACAAAAGAGCAAAAAACCAACCCCACGAAACATTCGCAGGATTAAACTGCGGCCACACAAACAAGAGGCCAAAAGGTAACGCAAAAATGCTCAGCGAAACGCAGCGAATAGCGTTTGAAACGCCCATGCACACAATTGTCAGCCAACCTGAAATTGGAAGTGTTAAATCGTACGTAATAACTTTGCTTTCACTCAAATCGCTCACAATTGCAACAGCTCGTGGAAAAACATCAAACATTCCGCTTGTTCCAACAAGAGTTGCGGCTGTAAACATTCCAAAATCTGCGCGAACGCCAAATCCTGTAAGCAAATATCCCATAATTAAAACCATGAGCGAAACATAGATAAAATAATCAAACAAACGATCTTTATAAATTGGTTTAAAAATCAAAAGATCAACGTAAATAAGACGCCAGAAAACCGGCATCGACGCAATAAACTCTTTAAACACAATCAAACATCCTGCTCGTTTTTTTTATCATTAATTAACTTGATAAACACATCTTCCAGATTGTCTTTCTGATGTGAAGCCATCAAGTTAGCTGGCGTATCAATCAACCGAACAACGCCTTCATCAAGAATACAAACGCGGTCAGAGAGCGCTTCCGCTTCATCGAGGTAGTGAGTTGTGAGAATAACTGTTACACCATCGCCCTTAAGTTCTTTAATAAGCGCCCATACTTCATGGCGAACGTGTGGATCGAGCGCTACAGTTGGTTCATCAAAAACAACAATTTGTGGTTTATGCACCAAAGCGCGAGCAATTAAGAAACGTTGTTTATAGCCACCAGAGAGCTGATTGATCGTGTTATTTGCGTAGGTTTCGAGCTCAAAGCGCTTCATAAGCTGCGCAACGCGCGTCTTTGTGTCTTCTGCCGAAAGGCCATAAAAACGGCCAGCAAAAAGCAAGTTTTGCTCGATGGTAAGTTCGGCATTAACATTGGGTTTTTGAGGGCAAAATCCAATACGGCGACGATATTCAATCACATCGTCGTAAATGCTTTTGCCATCATACAGAACTTCGCCCGAAGTTGCAGGAATAAGTGTAACAATAATGGAAGAAAGTGTTGTTTTACCCGCACCATTAACCCCAAGAAGTCCTAAAATTTCACCTTCAAAAATGTCCAAAGAAACACCTTTAAGAGCCATTCGAGCAGAAGCACCCTGGCCGTATTGTTTGGTAATTTTACGTAACGATAAAAGCGTACGCATAGTAAAAACCTTTGCTTAAAAAGAATATGAACGCACAATGCGTGATTTTTAATGAAAGTTGCAAAAACCTTGCAGCTATTACACTCCACAAGATCGCAAAAGAAGATGCGCTAAGAAACGCGCTCTGAGATTTTCACGGTACAGCACCCCCTCCAAATCACCGATCAGACAATATGAGAGAGTATAATTCAGGCAAAATTAAAAAGTAAATGTGAGAACAAAAAAGCCTGCCTTCCAACACCCTAACAACAACTGCCGCTCTTCGCCGCGCGGTGATGTACTTCATGTGCGCTCAGAAAGCCAACGCCAAATTCACTTGCTGCTGCTTCATCGTGCCACGTGTCGCCAATCATGACGGATGACGACCTGTCGATAACCACTCCGAACTCTTCAGCCGCCACATCACGCATCACAACAAACATTCCAACGCCAGGTTTTTTGAAGTGGCCGATGTAATTTTTATAGCGCGCTTCTTCGTGCGCCTTTTTGATAACAAAAACGCCATCGGGTTTCTTGATCACAACAAAACACGCAACTCCGCCAATCAAGGGAGAAAATGCCGCTGCACTGATAGGAAGCTCACCCATAAGATTAATAAACCGAGCAGCAACTGTATCGGGATCAAAATTTTGAGATTCGCTTTCTGGTGACGCGAACCCCGAAATAACAAAGTTAAAATCGGCGCCTTCCATTGCATCAAGAACACCTGGCAAAATAACCTTGGTTGGATCGTTAGGGTTTTTAGAACCCATAATTGTGCCATCATTATCCCACAACAAAATCTTAGGGGTCATAACAAAACTCAGCAAAAAACATTTTTGTATATCGCAGTCAATCACATAACCCATAAAGAGTCGATCCACCCCTCTTGGCCCCAAAGAATATTTGGTTATTTGGCTGTGCTGATAGCAATTTATGCGCCTACTTGTACACTTGTAGCATTCGTAAAACGCACCCTTTTCTACGTAATAACTCCATGAACAACACACTAAAAATTCTTTTACTTGCAACAGCCCTCTCGTGCACACAAAAAACTGCTGCCCCCGTAGTAACAATACCCGCCGCCGCCCTAGCAACCACCGCCATTTTTGTGGGAGGATGGGTGTTCTCTGGCCTGCAAGGCAATTCACTGCAAGATCTCATGTTTTTTGGAAAAGAAGTGTATAAAAAACCCACCGAAATGGGCGCGGGTTTCCCCTGCTCAAAATATCTTGCGCGAACAGCTCTTGCTAAAATTCCTGCGAAAACAAATTCTCAACCACGAGCATTTCTTGAAATCGGAGCAGGCACGGGAATTGTAACAAACGAATTTATTACAACATTTAAAAATGAGCTGCGTGAAGGCTCTACGCTTGATGTAGTAGAACTCCAAGGCCCGCTGTGCGATATCTTAGAAAAAAAATTTGCAACATCTCCCGGAGTTAAGATTCACTGCACCCCCATCCAAAATTTTTACCCCAATAAAAAGTACGATGCCATTATTATGACCATCCCTTTTAACTCATTCCCCCATTCTCTTGTTAAAGAGATTTGGAACCATATCCTAAGAAATCTCTTAGCTGAGGGAGGAACTGTTTCGTACGTTAATTATGCAGTTCTCCCGTCACTCAAGCCTCTCGTGCTCTCGTCAGAAGAAAAAAAAGATTTTAAGAAGACGCAAGATTACCTGGATGAGTTGTTTAAGAAAAATGGCATAGACACAAAATACGAGCTACGAAACCTTTTACCCATGCGCGCCCGCTATCTTAAATTTGGCAAAGAAGACATACAGACCACCGCTCAGGCATAGGCTTTTATTATCAATATGCCCAAAACACCCCTCTTAACGGCGCTTCTTTTTGCCGTTATGGCAAGCGCTCATTGCACAGCCAACAACACATCAACACCTGCAGCGCCCATCTTCAAAAAAGATGGAACAGAAGTCTTATACACCTCCTGCACCACGCTCCCCCCAAAAACGGATGCAAAACTTGTAATCAGCAAATCTGATTTTAATCACATTAAAAAGCTGTGCACTTCACAACACGCTTTGCACAAGCTGCAGACATCAAATATTCCTTCGCTTGCAAAGCTGCGTAAACTTCTTGCCGGCCAAAAGCCAACATCCATTTTGTTAGAAGTTGCAAAAGAGCCGAAAGAAAATGTTGTTATCTCTATTTGCCCTTTGCTCACCAAATCGCATGAAGCAACTCTTCCTCAAAAAACAATCTCTATCCTAGGGCTCAGCGCAACCATCTCGCCCCTGCTCAAAACGCTTACAGAATCTTGCTGTGCAGAAAAACCACGCACTAATAAGAATTTTTTAGGGAATTTTTTAGGAGGAGCTGCAACCGTAGCGCTGCTTGCAACATACTTTAATACACAAAAAGCCTCCAATACCCCTCTTCACGAACCCCAAATTCACCACACGCGAAGAAACTCAACCACAGAAATCCAAGCGCCCACACAAACGCCCCCAGAAGAAATTCTTTCTGGGGTAAAATTACGCAGAGAATTTATTAAAATGCTTCAAGAATACCCCACCCGCACAACAACAAGCAGACCTCCAGAGAGTTGCACATACCTCTCCTGCAATGCAAAAACAACGCCGCCAAAAAAAACTCGCGTTGTCTACGTTATTTTGGCTTCCGAACTGGAAGGCAACGCACTCATGCGCGAGGCCTTGATTGCCAATATTTTAAAAAGCAAAATAAACGACAAAGATTTTCCTTTTCTATGGGTAAGCTGCTTAGTTTTGAATGACACCACCACAAAACTAACAACAGACAATTCCTCAAGAAACGATAAAAACCGTAAATATTTTGGTTATTTTAAGAATCTTCGGGGTTTTGGAAGAACAAAAATTGAGATTGCCCAACCCCTCACACTAGGGAATATAACCCGCAGTAAACTTACTGTTCTTCTTGATGCAGCCTCCAAAGAAAAGAAAATCGCCGTAATAAATTCTATCCTAGGCATCTCCCCCAACCCCCTGCAGGCTACACATTTAAGCTAAAAATGCATTTTTAGCCGCCAAAGAAAACCAAAAATCCAATTGCTGCAAAATATGTAAAAATAGAGTATTGAACCTAAAGCACTCAGTAGTAAAAAACATGCAAAAAATGAATAAACACATCATTTTTATGATAGCAGCAACGTTAACAGCTGCATCCGCGCACGCCACAACACCCCCCGAGTCTCATTCACGCACGCAAATTACCCTAGAAGTTCTTCCAGAAAGCTCTGTGGCTGATTTATTGAGAGTGGAAAAAGATGGCTACACAGGCTTGCACATCCCGATTGCTCCGCAGCTTACGCACCGCAAGCTTTGGCAAACCCACCCCTCTGAAATGAAAAGCTACCCCGCACTCTATCAAACAGCCGGCGGAACACTTACAACCGGCAGCATGTTGCGTTTTTTTAAACGTAGCCACGAGCTCTTTAAACAAAATTCATTAGAACAAAAAGCTTATAAAGCCGCGCTTTTAGCGTGCATCAACGCCCACAAGGGCTGGTTTAAGAACAAAACCCAAGAGAATGTAAACAAGCTTCATGAAAGTTCAGAAAAGGTTCTAAAACTCTTCGACACCCTTAAACTCTCTAACCCCCTCGTCCGCCACCACCTAGCAGACATCTTCTCTACGCCAGAGACAGGAACAATCGGAAAAACATTTGACTGGCTTCTTTTAGGCAAGCGCTCAACTGCTGAGGCGCATTTTGGTAGAAATGGCGAAACCCTCCACGCCGTGGTGGTTCCCGATCAAAAGAGCAAGCCACTATCCCTTCTTTTATTTTCGGCAAAATGCGTCCTTTGTTGGATTACTTCAGCAAGAGTCATAACCGCAGTCTTGCAACAATGTAAATATGAAGACAACAATGCTGCCAGCACAGCACAGACTCCGGCAACGTTAATAGCAGCCGCATATTCACTTATCGCCTTCAACCAATGGCGCACAGACCACAACCTCACAGCTGAACCGGGCGAAGGAATCGACGTAAAAATAGAATTTTATGAAGGCCCCAGCCTCGACAATTCGGGAAATGGCGACTTCTAAAGGTTGTTATTTACGTACAAAACGTTTGAATTACATAAAAAAGAGCCTGCATGTCATTTGCAACATGCAGGCTCTTTTTTATGTAAAAATTACAAATTACTGACAGCTCTCGCAGCTTGGGTCTTCAATTCTGCAGAAGGCATCTTTTTCTGCCGTTGTTACAGCTGCTACTTTTGAAGCCGCTACAGCATCAACAGAAACTTCATACGTTCGTGTTTGCGTGAATCCGTATTTTGCTGCATCCAACGTTGATTTCTCAATTTGTGTTGCGCCCATTGTTCTCAGGTAATAAAACGTCTTAAGCCCTGCTTTCCACCCAGCCATATACACATCACTCAGAGCTTTGCCAGAAGGATTAGCCAAAAATACGTTGTGCGATTGGCTTTGATCAATCCACTTGCCGCGCACGGCCGTAAGTTGCACCATCCATTCTGCATCAAGCTCAAAAGCTTCTTTATATTTATTTTTAAGCTGTTGTGGAATTGCAGCAATTCTCTGAATGCTTCCATCAAAGTATTTAATTTGTTCGCGAATTTCTTCGGTCCACAAACCAAGTTTTTTAAGATCTTCCACAAGATACGTGTTGGTGATGGTAAATTCGCCACACATATTTGCTTTGACGTACATATTTTTGTACTGCGGCTCAATGCACGGGAAACAGCCAACAATGTTGGAAATAGTTGCTGTTGGAGCAACTGCCATGGTGTTGCTGTTACGCATCCCATATTTTGCAATCGCCTCGCGCACAGAATTCCAATCAAGTGTTGATTTTCTATTCACGTCGATAGAGATTCCGCGTTCATGCTCAAGAAGTTCAAGCGTGTCGAGTGGCAAGATACCCCTGTCCCACTTGGAGCCCTTAAAGGTCTGGTAAGCCCCACGCTCTGCAGCAAGTTCAGATGACGAAAGAATGGCGTGATACGAAATAAATTCCATGATCGAATCGGAAAATTCAAGCGCCTGAGAAGATTCAAAATTAATATCAAGCTTAAACATTGCATCTTGAAGACCCATGATGCCCATTCCAATTGGACGATGCTTCAAGTTTGAATTTTGGCCTTCAATTGTGGGGTAAAAATTAATATCAACCACGTTATCCAACATGCGAATCGCTGTTTTAATCGACTGAGCAAGCTTGCCATATTCAACAACGCCATTTTGCACGTGCTCTGCAAGATTAATAGACGCAAGATTGCAGACCGCTGTTTCTGTAATGGATGTGTTGAGCGTAATTTCTGTGCACAAGTTAGACGAATGCACAACGCCATCATGGTCTTGGGGCGATCGAATGTTACACGGATCTTTAAAGGCAAGCCATGGGTGACCTGTTTCGAACAAGCGCGTTAGCATCTTGCGCCATAAATCTTTTGCTGGAACGGTTCGATACGTTTCTAAATTCCCTTGCTCGCCTAAAACTTCATACGCTTCATACGCTTCTTCAAATTTTTTGCCATACAAATCATGTAGATCTGGAACTTCATGCGGCGAGAAAAGCGACCAATTTCCATTCTCAAGCACACGCTTCATAAACAAATCGGGGATCCAAGCAGCCGTGTTCATATCATGCGTTCTGCGTCGCTCATCGCCCGTGTTTCTACGCAAATCTAAGAAATCTTCAATTTCGGCATGCCACACCTCAAGGTACGCAACCGTTGCCCCACGCCTGCTACCCGAGCGGCTAATGGTGCTTGTAACTTCATTAGCAATTTTTAGGAAAGGAACAAGCCCCTGGCTTGGCATATCAAGCGATTTAATGGTTGCACCGATAGCCCTGATATTCGACCAATCGTTACCAATTCCGCCGGACCATTTAGACATCTGAGCATTGTCGGCATACGACTTAAAAATGTTCGGTAAATCATCGGCAATCGTCGTAAGATAGCACGAGCTCAACTGCGGACGCGTAAGACCTGAATGGAGAAGTGTTGG